>CP019797.1:265000-540000 GCA_002951995.1 Stenotrophomonas acidaminiphila | reverse complement strand
ACGGGGCATGGCCGGTCCCTGCGGAGAAGAGCGTCCATCAATACCGCGGCCAGGCATCACCGCGGCTGAATCCCGCCGGGGCGATACCCCTGGTCGTCAAGCGGCCATGCCGCTGTGCCGCAGCAGGGCATCGATCCGCGGTTCGCGCCCGCGGAACGCGAGGAAGTTCTCGGCCGCACTGCGGCTGCCGCCGCGCGACAGCACTTCGTCGCGGAAGCGCGCGCCAGTGGCGGCGACCTGGTCGGGCGCTTCCTCGAACGCGGCGTAGGCATCGGCGCTGAGCACCTCGGCCCATTTGTAGCTGTAGTAGCCGGCCGCATAGCCGCCCGCGAAAATGTGGCTGAACTGGTGCGGGAAACGGTTCCACTCCGGCGGGACGTTGACTGCGACCTCGCCGCGTACGCGCCCCAACAGCTGCAGTACGTTTTCCTGGGAAGGCTGGTACTGGCTGTGCAGCAGCATGTCGAACAGCCCGAACTCCAGCTGGCGCACGGTGAACATGCCGCTCTGGTAGTTCCTGGCGGCCAGCATGCGTTCGAACAGCGCGCGCGGCAGCGGCGCACCGCTGTCGACGTGCGCGGTCATCGCCTGCACCTGCTCCCATTCCCAGCAGAAGTTCTCCATGAACTGGCTGGGCAGTTCGACCGCATCCCATTCCACGCCATTGATGCCGGCCACGGCCAGCTCGCCAATGCGGGTGAGCAGCTGGTGCAGGCCATGCCCCATCTCGTGGAACACGGTAGTCACCTCGTCATGGCTGAAGGTGGCCGGGTTGCCATCGCTGCCACGCCCGAAGTTGCAGACCAGATAGACCAGCGGGGTCTGCACGCCGGCCGCGGTGACGCGGCGGTTGCGGCAGTCGTCCATCCACGCGCCGCCGCGCTTGCCTTCGCGGGCATACAGGTCCATGTAGAACTGGCCGACCAGCGCGCCGTCGGCGTCGACCAGGCGGTAGAAGCGCACATCCTCATGCCAGACCGGCGCCCGGTCCAGCTGGACCTCCAGGCCGTACAGGCGCTTGATGACCGCGAACAGGCCGGCGAGCACCCGCGGTTCGGTGAAATACTGCTTCACCTCCTGCTCGGAATAGCTGTAGCGCGCCTGCTTGAGCTTCTCGCTGGCATAGGCCAGGTCCCACGCCTGCAGCTCGCCCAACCCCAGTTCATCGCGGGCGAAGGCTTCCAGTTCGGCGCGATCGCGCTGCGCATGCGGCCGTGCGCGCGCGGCCAGGTCACGCAGGAAGTCCAGCACCTGCGCCGGGCCCGTCGCCATCTTGGTGGCGATGGAATACGCGGCGTAATTGTCGAACCCCAACAGTGCGGCCAGTTCGGTGCGCAGCGCGAGGATGCGGTCGATGTTGCCGCCATTGTCGAGCGCGGCGTCGCCGAATTCGGACGCGCGCACCGCATGGGCGCGGTAGAGCGCCTCGCGCAACGCGCGGTTGTCTGCATAGGTCTGCACCGGCAGGTAACAGGGCATGTGCAGGGTCAGCTTCCAGCCTTCGCGCCCTTCCCGGGCGGCGGCAGCACGGGTGCTGGCACGCACATCGGCCGGCAGGCCGGACAGTTCGGCCTCGTCCTCGACATACAGGGCGAATGCGTCGGTGGCGTCGAGCACGTTCTGCGAGAACTTCGCCGACAGCGCCGACAGTTCCTGCTGGATCTGGGCGAAGCGCGCCTTGCCGGCCTCGTCGAGCTCGGCGCCACCCAGGCGGAAATCACGCAGGGCATTGTCCAGCACCTTGCGCCGGGCCGGGTCGAACGCCGCGGCCTCCGGCGACGCCGCCAATGCCTTGTACTGCGCGTACAACGCCGGATTCTGCGCCATTGCGCTGCCGAAACGGCTGATCCGGGGCAGGTTGGCGTTGTAGGCCTCGCGCAGCTCCGGGGTGTCGGCCACGGCCTGCAGGTGGGCGACCTGGCCCCAGGCGCGATACAGCCGCTCGGTGGCGTCGTCCAACGGCGTCACGAAGGCCTCCCAGCTCACCGGCGCGACGGTTTCGGCGGCCTTCACCGCGGCTTCGGCTTCAGCCAGCAGGACATCGATGGCTGGAGTGACGTGCTCCGGGCGGATCTCGTCGAATCGCGGCAGGCCGGAGAAGTCGAGCAGGGGGTTGGCAATCATGGGCAGTCCTGGAAACGGGTCCGGCGTGGCCGGTATCAGCTCCGATATGGCGACGGCTCGAGCCACGCACAAGGCAGCGCCGGCAGCCCCTGCCCGTTCACCGCCGCGGCGACGGCGGCGTCGGCGGCGGCCACGTCGATCCCCTGGTGGTCGTACCAGGCGGGGTCGTAATAGCTGTGCGCATAGCGCTCGCCGGCATCGCAGAGGATGCTGACGATGGACCCGTCACGGCCGGCATCGCGCATCAGCTGCGCGGCCTGCAGCACGCCGATGAAATTGGTGCCGGTGGAACCGCCGACGCGGCGCCCGAGGGTGGCGCTGACGTGGCGCATGGCGGCCAGGCTCAGGGCATCGGGCACCTTGACCATGGCGTCGACACAGGTAGGGATGAAACTGCGCTCCACGCGCGGGCGGCCGATGCCCTCCACACGCGAGCCGCCTTCGCAGGTCAGGTCACGCCAGTCAGCCCCTGCCAGCGCGGCGCAGTAGCCGTCATAGAACACCGATACCTCCGGGTCCGCGCACATGATCAGGGTGTCGTGGCGGCGGTAGCTGACATAGCGCCCCAGCGTGGCCGCGGTGCCGCCGGTGCCCGGACTGCAGACGATCCATTCCGGTACCGGATGCGGCTCCTCGGCCATCTGCTTGAAGATCGATTCGGCGATGTTGTTGTTGGCGCGCCAGTCGGTGGCGCGCTCGGCATAGGTGAACTGGTCCATGAAATGGCCGCCGGTTTCGCGTGCCAGCCGTTCAGATTCGCAGTTGAGGTCGCAGGCGCGCTGCACCAGGTGGCAGCGCCCGCCCTGGAACTCGATGGCGGCGATCTTCTCCGGCGAAGTGCTGGCCGGGATCACGGCGATGAACGGCAGCCCCAGCAGGCGCGCGAAGTAGGCCTCGGACACCGCGGTCGAGCCGCTGGACGCCTCGATCACCGGGCAGCCCTCGCGCAGCCAGCCATTGGCCAGCGCGTACAGGAACAGCGAGCGCGCCAGCCGGTGCTTGAGGCTGCCGGTCGGGTGGCTGGATTCGTCCTTCAGGTAGACGTCGATGCCGGGGAAACCGGGCAGGTCCACCGGGATCAGGTGGGTATCGGCCGAGCGGTTGAAATCGGCTTCGATCTTGCGGATGGCCGCCGCCACCCAGGCGCGCTGGGACATGGATCACACACTCTAATGAAAGCTGAAGCCGATTCTACTGCGGACGGCAACTGCCGCCGCCGGCAGCAGCGCGCGCCGCACGGTGGTATGGTGCGCGCAGGTTTCCCTAACGACGCCGCGTGCCGCGCATCCTGCTGCCCCTGCTGCTGTGCCTGTCCCTGATCGCCGGTGCGATCGGGTCGGTGTGGTCGGCCACGGCGATGGCGATGCCGGCCGCCACCGCGCCGGTCGCGGCCATGTCCACGGACATGGAAATGGGTCACGGCTGCTGCCATGACGGCGGCGGCCTGCACGATGCGTCCAAGCCGCCCCCGGCTCCCGCGTCGCCCTGCGACGACGGCAAGCAGTGCGACTGCACCCAGCACTGCAACATGCTGCCCACGCCACTGGCGTCGCCGGCCAGTGCCATCGCCCGCGCGACCGAGCCCGGCGCGCCCACGCCAGGGCGTTACGACGTACGTCCGCGCCAGCTGCACCGGCCGCCCATCGCCTGATCCGGCTGTTGCCGCCGCGCGGGCCATTCGCGCGTGACGGCCATCCCCCCCCGGGGCACGCAGCGCGTAGCGTGGGTGACGTCGGTCGCCGCCTTCCGCGCCCCCCCGACAGATCCGCAGTTGCCGCCCGCCTTCGCCGGCGGGCGACCGATGGAGTTCCCATGAAAAACGATTTCCTTTCCGACCCGCGCTCGGTGCTGTCGCGGCGCCGCTTCGTGCAGGGCCTGGCCCTGGGCGGCGTCGTCGCCGGCAGCGGCCTGTGGCGCGCATCCGACGCCTTCGCCGCCGTCCCGCGGGCGATGGCCGCCAGCGAGCTGCGCGGCACCGACCTGAGCCTGGCCATCGGCCGCTCGACGGTCGATTTCACCGGCCGCGCGCGCAGCGCGGTCACCGTCAACGGCTCGCTGCCGGCGCCGATCCTGCGCTGGCGCGAGGGCGATACGGTCAGCATCCGCGTGGCCAACACGCTCGCCGACGAGATGACCTCGATCCACTGGCACGGCATCCTGCTGCCGTCCAACATGGACGGCGTGCCGGGGCTGAGCTTCGACGGCATCGCCCCCGGCGAGGCCTTCCAGTACCGCTTCCAGCTGCGCCAGTCCGGCACCTATTGGTACCACAGCCATTCGCTGTTCCAGGAACAGGCGGGCCTGTACGGCGCGCTGGTGATCGATCCGCTGGAGCCGCCGCCGTACCGCGTCGACCGCGAGCACGTGGTGCTGCTGTCGGACTGGACCGACCTGGACCCGGCCGCGCTGTACCGGCGGATGAAGAAGATGCCGATGCACGACAACACCTACCAGCGCACGGTGGGTGATTTCATGCGCGATGCCCGCCGCGACGGCCTGCGCGCCACCCTCGCCGACCGTGGCATGTGGGGGCGGATGCGGATGACGCCGTCGGACCTGTCCGACATCAACGCCCACACCTATACCTACCTGATGAACGGGACCGCGCCGGCCGGCAACTGGACCGGGCTGTTCCGCAGCGGCGAGAAAGTACTGCTGCGTTTCATCAACGGCTCGGCGATGACCTACTTCGACGTGCGCATCCCGGGGCTGAAGATGACCGTGGTGGCGGCCGATGGCCAGTACATCCACCCGGTGAGCGTGGACGAGTTCCGCATCGCGGTGGCCGAGACGTTCGACGTGATCGTCGAGCCCAGCGGCCAGGACGCGTTCACCATCTTCGCCCAGGACATGGGCCGCACCGGCCATGCCTGCGGCACCCTGGCGGTGCGCCACGGCCTGCAGGCGCCGGTGCCGGCGCTGGACCCGCGGCCCTTGCTGACCATGGCCGACATGGCCCACGACCACGGCGGCGGACACGGTGACATGCCGATGGCGCACGGAGCGCCTGCCGGACAGGCAGCGCATGGCGCCCACGGCGGACACGGCAGTGGCGGTGGCAGCGCGCCGAAGCATCCACCCGGCGAGCGCGGCAATCCGCTGGTGGACATGCAGAGCGCGGCCAGTTCGCCGCGGCTGGACGACCCCGGCATCGGCCTGCGCGACAACGGCCGCAGGGTGCTCGCCTATGCCGACCTGCACTCGCTGTTCGAGGACCCGGACGGGCGCGAACCCGGCCGCGAGATCGAGCTGCACCTGACCGGGCACATGGAGAAGTTCGCCTGGAACTTCGACGGCGTCCCGTTCGCCGGTGCCGAGCCGCTGCGGCTGAACTACGGCGAGCGCATGCGCATCGTATTGGTCAACGACACGATGATGACCCACCCCATCCACCTGCATGGCGTGTGGAGCGACCTGGAGGATGCCAACGGCCAGTTCCAGGTGCGCAAGCACACCGTGGACATGCCGCCCGGCACCCGCCGCAGCTACCGCGTGCGCGCCGATGCGCTGGGGCGCTGGGCGTTCCACTGCCACCTGCTGTACCACATGGAAGCGGGCATGATGCGCGAAGTGAGGATCGAGGCATGAAGACACGCACCCGATCGCTGCTGTTCATCGCCCTGGCCGCGGCCACCGGCAACGCCGCCGCGCAGGACCCGCATGCCAGCCACCACGGCCATCACCGCCATGGCGCCGGCACCAAGCCGGATCCGCATGCGGGCCACGTGCCTGCGTCGCCCGGCAACGCCGCCGAGGCCGACCCGCACGCGCACCACGCCCCCCACGCGGCAGCGGCGGAACCGGCCGCACCGGCACCCGATCCGCATGCGGGCCACCGGATGCCGGCCAGCACGTCCGCATCCATGGACAGGCACGCCGGCCATGCCGCGGCGTCGGCCCCTGCGGCCGACGCGGTACCGCCACAACCAGCCACGGACCCGCACGCCGGCCATGCGATGCCGGCATCCGCCGCGCAGTCCATGCACGGCGATGATCCGCATGCCGGCCATGCCCCGCCCGCCGCGCCCCCATCGCGGCCTGCCTCCGGCGACGCCCATGCCGGCCATGGCGCGGCGGCCAACGGCCTGGACGTGCATGCCACGCATGCCGATCATGCCGGCCATGGCGCCGCGGCCATGCAGGCGCCGCGCGAGCCGATTCCCGCGCCGACCGCCGCGGATCTGGCGGCGGCGTTCCCGGCGCTCGCGCCGCATGCGATGCAGCACGCGCCCGGCATCAACAGCCTGGTGCTGTTCGACCACCTGGAAGCCTGGGACAACGCCCGCGGCAGCGGCCAGTCGTGGGCGGCCAAGGGCTGGGTCGGCGGCGACATCGACCGCCTGTGGCTGCGCAGCGAAGGCCAGCGCAGCGAGGGCCGGCTCGGCGAATGGTCGCTGGACGCACTCTACGGGCGCGCCATCTCGCCGTGGTGGGACCTGGTCGGCGGCGTCCGCCATGACGGTGGCGATGCGCCCGGGCTGACCCGCGCCGCCATCGGCGTGCAGGGGCTGGCGCCGTACAAGTTCGAGTTCGCCGCCACCGCCTACCTGGGCGGGCCGCGCCGGGCCGAACTGGCGGTGGAGGCGGAATACTCGCTGCTGCTGAGCAACCGGCTGATCCTGCAACCGTCGCTGGAGGCCAGCGTGGCGGCCGACGGCGACCCGCGCCGCGGCGTCGGCAGCGGACTGGGCCACGTCGGCGCCGGCCTGCGCCTGCGCTACGAGATCACCCGCCGCTTCGCGCCTTACGTCGGCTTCGTGCATGAGCGGCGCTTCGGCCGCAGTGCCGACCTGCACCGCGACGCCGGGGAAGCCACCCGCGAATCGCGCTGGGTCGCCGGCGTGCGGTTCTGGTTCTGACCCCGCCCCCACGGCGGAATGCCCCGTGGCGTTCCGCCCCCTTCCGAAGGAGATCCACATGAACACACTGCTGCACAGGACGATATCCGTGCTGATCGTCGCCAGCGCCGTCTTCGCCGTCGCCGCCTGCGATGCCGCCCCGCCAGCGGCAGCGGGCAAGCCACCGGCAACCGCACACGCCGGCCACGCGACGCAGGTCGTGCACGTCCACAAAGACGCCAACTGCGGCTGCTGCAACGGCTGGATCGCGCACATGCGCGCGGCCGGCTTCACCGTGGTGGCCCATGACAGTACCGACATGGCCGCGGTGAAGCAGCGCCTCGGCATTCCGCTGTCGCAGGCGTCGTGCCATACCGCCGAAGTCGGTGGCTACGTGCTGGAAGGCCACGTGCCGGCCGCGGACGTGCAGCGTCTGCTGCGCGAGAAGCCGGCCGCGCGCGGGCTGGTGCTGCCGGGCATGCCCATCGGTTCTCCGGGCATGGAGTCCGCCGATGGCCGCCGCGAGGCGTTCACGGTCGACCTGCTGGGCAAGGACGGCAGCCTGCGGCCCTACGCCCGGCACCCCTGAGCTGCAGGCAACGGCACACGCCACCGGGAACGCGGCACGCTGCGTTCCCGGTGCATTGCCGCGCCGCGCTCTAGAATCGCCCCCTCCCCTTATCAGGAACACCGCCATGAGCCTGAACGCTCTCCACCAGCAGCCCGGCGTGGCCGCGCAGCCACCGGCCGAAACCACCGGCTTCGTCTTCAACCACACCATGCTGCGGGTCAAGGACATCGCCGCTTCGCTGGATTTCTACACCCGCGTGCTCGGCTTCCGCCTGGTCGACAGGCGCGACTTCCCGGAGGCCGCTTTCAGCCTGTACTTCCTGGCCTACGTACCGGCGGGCATGCAGGTGCCCGAGGATGACGCCGCGCGCCGGCTGTGGATGGCCGGCATCCCCGGCGTGCTGGAACTGACCCACAACCATGGCACCGAGCACCAGGACGGCCCGGTCTACCACGATGGCAACAGCGAACCGCGCGGCTTCGGCCATATCTGCGTGTCGGTGCCGGCGCTGGAAGCGGCCTGTGCACGCTTCGAGGAACTGGGCGTGCCGTTCCAGAAGCGCCTGCAGGACGGGCGCATGAAGAACCTGGCGTTCATCAAGGACCCGGACGGCTACTGGGTCGAGATCATCGGCAACCGCTGAGGTTGCCGGTAGCCGCGGCCGGCGCACGGGCCGCGGCTACCGCTGCGTCACGCGCCGGGCCGGCGCCCCAGGCGCGGCCCGGCGCCGCTGTCACGCCGTCGCCTGCTCGCGCGCGATGCGTTCGGTCTCCGCCGCCAGCAGTTCCGGGTGCAGGTCGAACTGGTCGGACAGCAGCAGGGTGCGCGCGGCTTCGGTGACCTCGATGCGCTCGGCCTGCAGCAGGTCGCCGTCGCGGAACAGTTCGATGTAGCTGTCGAGCACGCCGGACAGGGTGCCCTGGGCGGTGTCCGGCGCCGCCAGCACCAGCTGCAGGCCCAGCGAGCGCAGGTAGTTGGTGGTGGCGCGCGCGTTCTGCGCGTCGATCTTGTCACCGAACTCGTCGAGCAGGATCAGCCCCAGCCCGCCCGGGTGCGCTTCACTCTTGCCGTAGGCCGCGGCCAGCGCGGCGCCGGCGATCACGTACAGCGGCGCGCGGTGTTCGCCGCCGGAGCCCGAGCGCATGCGTTCGCTGAGGCTGCCGATCACCCGGTCGTCCTGGCGGATCTGCACTTCGAAGCGGAAGAAGCGGCGGTAGTCGTCCAGCGGCGAGTTGGCCACGTGGGTGGCGGCCTTGTCCTCGACCAGCGCGCGGAACGCCTCGGGCACCTGGCCGGCGCTCTCGAACAGCGTGTCCTCGCCGCCGATGTCGGCGGCGCGCTGGATGAAGCGGTGCAGTTCGCGGAACTCCGGCACCACTTCGTAATGGAACTGGTAGCGCTCGTTGTTGGAGAACGCCGGGCTGGCGCGCAGGGTGCGGTTGAGCGTGGCGATCTGGGTCTTGAGCCGGGTGAAGTTGTCGTACAGGGTGGAGGCCACGCCGGTGCGGAAGGTATCCACGGCGGTGGCGTAGGCCTGGCGCGCCTCGGCCTCGTACTGCACCAGCTCGGTATCGCGCAGCTGGGTCAGTTCGCGCTGCAGCAGGCTGCGCGCCGGGCGCCAGGCGCTGGCGTCGAAATCCAGCTCCAGCCCATGGTCGCGCGCGTACTGCGCCAGACCGCTCCAGGCCTCGGGCAGCAGCCGTGCCAGCTGCGCGTCGCTGTCCCTGGCGCGCTCCTCGCAGCGGCGCGCGCGTTCTTCCAGCGACGGATATTTTTCGTCCAGCTCCTCGCGCTGGCGTTCGACCCGGTTCGGATCGACGTCCGCATCGGCGAAGGCGTCCACCGCGCGCCGCGCGATCAGTTCTTCCTGCTGGCGCAGGCCTTCGAGCAGGGCCTGCGTGCGCTCGAGGTTGGCCGCCGCCACGGCTTCCTGGCCGACCAGCGCGTCGGCGCGCTGCTCGCAGCCGGCGAGCTGGGCGTTCAGTTCACGCAGCTGTTCGGACAGGCGCAGCAGGTCCGGGTCCAGCGAGGCGAGGCGGCTTTCCTGCGCGCTGCGGTAGCGTTCGGCCACCTGCCGGTGTTCGAGCACGCGCTCGTGCAGCGCCTGCGCCACCGCGTCGGCATCGGCCAGCCGCGCCAGGCCGCGCTGGCAGTCATCGGCGCGGCGCAGGCGCGGCTCGATCTGGCGCAATTCCTGTTCGGCCTTCTCGATTTCCTCGTGCAGCACGCGCAGCCGCGCACGGTTGTCGGAGGCGCCGATGCGCAGGTCGCCGGCCGCGGGCAGGCGCAGGCGTTCGATGCTGCCGCCGCGTGCCAGCAGGCCGTCGCGGGTCAGGCCCTGGCGGCTGCGTACCAGCTCGGCCTCGGTTTCCACGCAGCGCAGCTCGCCGAGCTGGCGGCGCAGGAAGGCCAATGCGTCGGCGTTGACGCCCTCCAGCAGCGCGGCGACGCTGCCGCTCTCCGGCTCGTCGGCGCCACGCGACCTGCGTGCATGGCTGGACAGGGCGAGCTTGACCCCATACACCGAGCGCCCGCCGGACAGGCCGCGGTACAGCTTGACCGCGCGTTCCTCGTCCTTGTCCGGGATCAGCAGGGCTTCGACATTGCTGCGCAGATAACCTTCGATGGCGTGCTGCCAGGTCGCGTCGGTGACCCGCACCAGGTCGCACACCGGGCGCGCGTCGATGCCGGCATCGCGCAGGTAGCTCATCAGCCGCACCGTGTCCGGGTGCAGTTCGGCCTGGCCGGCGGCCAGACGCTTCTGGTTCTGGCGCGCGGTCTCCAGCGCGTCGCGCGCCTTGTCGTGGGCCGCGTGCAGCTGGCGGGCGTGGCGGTCGACCCGCTCGCGCAGCGGCGCGGCGGCGCGCAAGGCCTGGCGCGCACCGGCGAACAGGTCGTCCGGGGTCCATGGCAAGGCAGCCTCGGCGGCCAGCGCCGACAGTTCGGCATGCCACGCGTCCCACGCTTCGCGCGCGCCGGCCAGCGCGGCGGCGTCGATGTCGTCGAGCGCGAGCGCGTCGAGCTGGCGGAACTGGTCGCGCACGAAGCCGACTTCGCGCGCCAGGTCCTTCTTCAGCTGCGCGAGGCGGTCGCGGTCGCGGCCGGCCAGTTCGTCAAGCTGCGCCTGCTCGCCGTAGCCGGCGCTGCTCTGCAGGCGGGCATTGGCGCGCGCCTGCTCCTCGCGCAGGGTGTCGCGTTCGACGCGGGTGTCGGCCAGGCGGCGACGGGTGTCGGCCAGCGTGTTCTGCGCGGTGGCGAGCGCGCCTTCGGCCTGGTCGAGCTGTTCGCTGTACAGGTCGCGGGCGTATTCGGCGGCCAGTGCGCGCGCCGAGGCGGCGCGGGTGGCCTGCGCGGCGATCTTCTCGTACTGGCGCTCCGCGCCCTCGGCGGCGTCGATGCGCTGCTTGACCTGTTCGATCTTCTCCTTGATCTGGCGGAAGCTGTCCAGCAGCGCGCGGAAGCGGGCGATGTCGGTGGGCCGGTCCTCGGCCACCAGGGTACGCACGAACAGGTCCACGTCCTCGACCCGCTGCAGGTTCAGCGCGTTGAGGAAGGCCTTGCGGTAGGCGTTGAGGTCGGGGCTGGCCGATGGGCTGGCGCGCAGCCGCAGCAGCAGGTCGCGCAGGAAGCGTTCGGCATTGGGATGCAGCTGCGGGGTCTCGCCCACCTCCTTGCAGCGGCGCGCGACGTGCTCGCGGAAGGTATTCCAGGCCAGCGGCAGTTCCTTGCCCTTGACCCGCTCCAGGTGCTCGTCCAGCGCCAGCGCCACGCCCGGCAGCAGGTACAGGCCGTGGGTGCGGTGTTCCGGCTCGTCGACCGAGGCGCCGAGCGCGATGCCGGCGGTCAGCGGCACCCCGGTGTCGGTGTCGCGGAACACCAGCGAGATGTAGGTGGTGGCGGTGCGGCGCTTGCGCCCTTCCTCGCCGCTGCGGAACACGCCCAGGCAGTAGTCGCGGATGGTACGCGCGCGGTGGCTGCCGCCGGCCTGGGCGTTGAAACGGATGCGGCTGCGGTCGCCGCCCAGCAGCACGATCTGCAGCGCGTCGAGCAGCGCGCTCTTGCCGGCGCCGTTGGGCGCGATGATGGCGCTGGTCGCGTCCAGTTGCAGGCTCTGCGCCTCGAACAGGAAGAACTGCACCAGGTGGATGCGTTCAAGCTGCTGCATCGTCGTCCTCCGCGCCGGTGTCGCCGGCCTCGTCGCGGTTGTGCTGGTCCAGGCGCTGCAGCCATTGCTCGCCGACGATCTCGACGATGGCCGGGCGTACCCGCAGGTGGAACGGCTGCGGGTCGTCGCCTTCGGAGTCGATCAGCCGGCATACGCCCCAGCGCTTGAGCGTGCGCGCCAGCGCGCGCAGCGCGCCGACGTCGGGCATCGCGCGGCCGGTCAGCGCCTGCCAGCTCTCCTGCAGGTCCGGCAGTTCCACCACCACCTCGCCGTGGTCCTCGATCAGGCCCTGGCGCATGGCCTCGTCGTAACGCTGGCGCAGCACCAGCAGGGCCAGGGTTTCGTCCAGCGTCACCGGCGCGCCCTCGCCATGGGCCGGCAGTGCCACCACGTAGCGGTAATGCGCGTTGCGCTCCAGGCGGATGCCCAGCGGCTCCAGCGCGGCGACGAAATCGGGGTAATGGTCTTCCACCAGGTGGTAGGCCACGCGCGAACGCGGGTCGGTGGCGTACAGCACCTGCTCGGTGGCCAGGCGGTAGGCGGCGCGCTCGAAGTCCTGCACGGCATAGGTGCCGTTGGACATCTGGCTCAGGGTGTTCCAGCTGCGTTTCATGCGGTTTCCGGGAGTTTTGCGCCGACCCGCAGGATGCGGAAGCGCGGGCCGCGCAGGTAATCGTTGTGGTCGCCGTTGCCGGCATCGAGCAGCTCGACGCGGAAACCGCGCAGCAGGCGGCCGAGCGGGTCCTCGCGGCGCAGGCCGCCGACGCGGTTGCCACGCAGGGCCAGCGTGAGCAGGGTCTGGTAGGCGCGCAGGTCCTCGATGCTGGCGATGTCCAGCCGCGCCGAGTCGACCGCCGCGCCCTGCCGCAGGTGGCGGCCGACGTAGCGCGCCATGTCCTCGGCGTTGACCAGGCGTGCGCGCTTCATCCGCCGCAGCAGCGACAGCCGCGCCAGCTGCTCCGGCGTGGGTGGCGTGGTGGCGTTGGCGCTGCGCGGGATCGGCGCCGGCTTGCGGTGCGGCGGGCGCAGGCGCGCTTCGTCCATCAGCGGGCCGGGCGCCACCGGCAGCCGCAGCGCGTCCTCCGGCGCCGACAGCACGCCGCGGCAGGCGCGGCGCAGCAGCACGTCGAGCCGGTCGGGGGCGCGCAGGCGGTAGTCGAGGAAGGCCAGCGCGCGGCGGTTGGCCTGGCGGATGTCCTCGTCCAGCCGGGCCAAGTATTCGTCGATGCGTTCCAGCTCGCGCAGCCGTCCCAGGCTGCGCGACAGCCGCTGCTGGGCGCGCGCGGCGTCGCCGCCGGTCACATGCTCGGCGTACCAGGCCACCAGCGCTTCACGCTGCATGCCGGACTCGAGCTGCTGCACCATCGCCAGGATCGAGCTGCGCCGCGCCATCGGGTGGTCGGCGCGGTGCAGTTCGGCATAGTCGCCGATGAACAGCTGGCCGACGTAGCGCTCGAACCACTGCCGGGCGAACTGCGCGGTGGTCTCGGCCTTGCTCAGCTCCGGCATCAGGTCGCGCACCTGCAGGCTCATCGAGGCCAGCGACACCAGCAGCCGCCGCGCCTGGTCGGCGGCCTCGTCGAGGATGCCCCCGTCCAGGCGGCCTTCGGCCACCTGCTGCAGCTGCAGCTCCACCGAGCGCATCTTGGCCGAGACGAAGGTCGGGCCATGCTCGCTGAACTCCACCAGGGTGGACAGCAGCTGCGCCACCATCGGCGGCATGGTCACCATCTCGCGCGCGCCGATGCGTTCCTGGCGCAGCCAGCCGGCGGCGCGGAAGCGGTCGTGGATGGCGCTGGCGCGCACGTTCAGCGGCGCGTCCGGGGCCTGCCCGTCCTCGTCTTCCCACGGGTCGTCGGCAAGCAGGTAGCGCTCGATCGCGGCGGTGATCTCGCGGCGCGGAAAGCCGTGGCTGGGCGGCACCGGCGCGTCCGGGCCGAAGAACTCGTCGAACATCCGGCACAGCAGCGACCAGTAGTTCTGGCGGTTGGCCGAGGCCAGCGGGCCGAAGATGCCGGCGGGTACGACCGAGAACAGCGGCGGGGTGGTCGTGGCGGTGGTGGTGGTCAAAACGTCGGGGTCCTGCAGCTTCCTGCCGTGCGGCGGCGATTGTGGCATATCGCCGCCGCCGGCGGCCCCCGGCGCGGGGGTGTCGCGGGGCCGCAACGACGACGGGCGCCACCGGGGCGCCCGTCGTGGCAAACGGCCCGGGCGGCGGCTCAGAACTTCTGCGTGTAGCGCAGGTAGACGATGCGGCCGTAGGCGTTGTACAGGTTGAAGTTCCAGGGCCGGCCGTCGGTTTCGACCAGCTGCGGGTAGCGGTTGCCCAGGTTGTTGGCGCCCAGGGTGATGCCGGCGTTCCACGGCGCCTTGTAGGTCAGCGCCAGGTCATGGGTGACATAGCTGCCCACGCGCGTGCCCGGGTCGCCGGCCAGGAAGCCGAAGGTCGGCTTGACCCCGGGGTTGCGCTGGTCGCCGATGTAGTTGACGTTCCAGTTGACGCTCCAGTCCCCGCGGCTCCAGATGTTGCGCAGGCTGCCGCGCATCTCCGGGGCGGCCGCCCAGCCCAGCCGGTCCTTGACCGTGGCCCCGTCGGTCACCTTGAACTCCAGCACGCGCGCCATCTGCAGCCAGCTCTCCAGCCGGCCCCAGCCGCCGCCGTCGAAACGGCCGCGCAGGTTCAGGTCCAGGCCGCGGGTGCTGAGGTCGCCCTCGTTGGCATAGGCGGTGTTGATCTCGCGGATGGAGCCGTTGGCGCGTCGCTCCACCGAGGTTCCGGCCGGCAGCGGCAGGCCGTTGTTGTCGAACTCCACCAGCTCCTGGTACTCGATCAGGCGGATGCGGTCGTCGATGCGGATGTGGTAGTAGTCCAGGGTCAGGTTCAGCCAGTCCAGCGGGTCCCAGGCCAGGCCCAGGCTGTACTGGCGGGAATGCTCGGAACCCAGCGCGGGGTTGCCGCTGGACCAGGTATCGACCTGGTAGCTGACGTCCTTGCTGACCGGGCCATCGGCGATGCCGTCGTTGTTGGCGTCGCCGCCGCACTGGGCGGACGAATAGCCCACCGCCAGGCAGCTGCGGTAGTCCTGCACGTGCTCGGCCGAGAACGAACGCTTGGCATGGATGCTGTTGAGGTTGGGTGCGCGAAAGCCCTTGCCGACCGAACCGCGCAGGGTCAGGTTGGCCAGCGGCTGCCAGCGCAGCGAGAGCTTGGGCGACAGGTCGCCGCCGTAATCGCTGTAGCGGTCGTAGCGCGCGGCCAGGGTGAAGTCGAACCCGTCCGCCACCGGCAGCAGCCATTCGGCGAAGGCGGCCTGCACGCGGCGGTTGCCGGCCGCCGAGTTGCCCGAGGAGCCGGCCACGACGCCGGCTTCGGACAATGAATCGTAGGTGTCGGCATAGTCTTCGCGGCGCGACTCCAGGCCGAACGCCAGCGCCGAGCGCCCGCCGGCCATGTCGAACAGGTCCAGGCTGGCGTTGGCGTAAAGCTCGTCGATGACGAACTTGCCCTCGCGGCTGGTGGTGGTGGTGAAGCCCTTGATGACCTCGTCCGGGTTGCCGAACGGGTCGCGCAGGTTGTAGCGGCCATCGGCGGCGGCGGCCTCGGCCAGCGGGGTGACGATGTAGCCGCGTCCCTGGTCGCGCAGGCGCGCGTCGCTGCGGCGCACGCCGGCATCCACGCTGAGCCGGTCGTTGACCTGCCAGTCCACGCCGACGCCCAGGTCGAGCACGGTGTTGTCGATGTAGTTGTCGCGGTTGCCGGCCGCGGCGTAGCGGTGGTAGATGAAGGCGCCGAGCCCGTCGCCGGGTACCGGGTCGTTGGGCGAGTTCTCCGCCACGTAGAGCACCCCGGGCGTCGGCGCGTAGCGGCCGAAACTGCTGGCATGGCTGTAGCTGGCGGTGGAGTACAGCGACACCGCGTCGTTGACCCGCAGGGTGCCGCGCGCGAACAAGGCCTTGTTCTTGATCGAGGCCTCGTTGGCGGCCACCGCGTTGTAGTCGTAGACGCAGTTGCTGCCGTTCATCCAGAAGTTCGGGTCCTTGCAGGCATAGCCCGGCAGCGCACCACCGGCATCGCCCTCCTCGCCCGGGCTGGTCGCGCTCTCAAAGTAGAAGTTGTTGCCATAGGGCGAGCTGCCGCGCGTGTCGCCGCCGAGCTGGTCGCGGGTGAACACGATGCCGCGCGCGTTGTAGGACGCGCCGAACATCAGATTGCCGCGCTCGCCGGAGGTACCGAACAGGATCGATCCCTCCTCGGTGTCGCCGCCGGCGACATCGGGCGATCCCCTGCCGAGGCGCAGTTCGGCGCCGTCGAAATCCTTGCGCAGGATGATGTTGACCACGCCACCGATGGCATCGGAACCGTACAGCGCGGAGGCGCCGTCGGACAGCACCTCGATGCGCTCCACCGCCGCCATCGGGATGGTGTTGAGGTCGGCATTGCTGCCCAGCGACGGCGCGTACGGCGCGCGGCGGCCATCGACCAGCACCAGGGTGCGGTCCGAGCCGATGCCGCGCAGGTTGACGTCGGATACGCCCTGGGCGCTGCTGCCCGAGCGCGGGCTGAAGTTGCCGAACGAGGCGAACGTGGTATCGCGCAGCACATCGGCCACCGAGACATGGCCGCTGGCGTCGATGGCGGCGCGGTCGATCACGGTGACCGGCACCGCGCCCTCGATGTCGGCGCGCTTGATGCGCGAGCCGGTGACTTCTATCCGGTCCAGGCTGCGCACGTCCGGCTGCGATTGCGCCAGCGAAGCGAACGGGACCAGTGCGGCGGCGATGCCCAGCGGGAGCACGGCCAGCCGGGCGACCGGCTTGGAACAGCGATGTTTCACGGATTTCTCTCCAGGTAATGTTGGTGGGACGTCAACGCCACACGACGTTAATGAGCCGCTCACGCCACTGCGCCGCATGCCCTGTCCATTGGGTTTGCAGGGTCTGTCGACAGCGCCTGCGCGCCACTGCGATACAGCGACGGCGACACGCCGAAATGGGTGCGGAACGCACGCGAGAAGCTGCAGTTGTTCTCGAAGCCGCTGGCCGCCCCGACCTCGGTGATGGACAGCGGCGTGTCGCGGATCAGGCGCGCGCTGCTGGCCAGCCGCAGCCGCACCGAGGTGGCCTGCGGGCATTCGCCGTAGACCGCACGGAAGGTCTTGGTGAAGTACCAGACCGACATGCTGCTGAGCTCGGCCAGCTCGCCGATCCTGACCACCCGGTGGGTATGTCCTTCGATGTACTGCAGGGCGCGCTGCATGCGCGCATAGACCTGCCGCCGGTGCGACAGCGAACGCCCCGGGCAGCGCGCGATCAGTGCCTGCTGGCCCTGCTGCAGCCCGGCTAGGGCGCGCAGCAGCCGCTCCACCTGCCAGCGGTCGGCGGGCGTGGCCTGCATGCCGCGGCCCGGGCGCCCCAGCACCGCGCGCCAGCGGCGCGCCAGCAGTCGCCGGGCCAGCCCCGTCGCGCTGCCACGGCCCGGGAACAGCGCCAGCTGCGGCGAGCGCAGCAGGCGCATCTGCAGGGCCGCCGGCAACACCAGCCCGACGGCGACGGTGCGTTCACCGGCATGCAGCAGCGGGTGCGCGCCACGGTCGAAGTGGATCCACTGGCCGGCCCCGAGCCGGAACGCGCCCGCCCGCGCGGCAATGTCCAGCTCGCCCCGGAGCACCAGCCAGAACGACGCCTCGGCCGCGCCCAGCGCCAGGCTGGCGCCGCGCGCGAGCGTCGCCAGCAGCGGCAGGTCGGCATCGCCCACCTGCTCCAGTTCGCGCGTATCACCACGGTCCAGCCACAACACCTGCATTTGCACCTGCATGACCACTCCTTTGTTGGAACTGGCCATCTGTTTGCGCGTCCGCGTGCCGAAATGCCGGAAATGCAGCCGAAATCTTTCCGAAATCCGCTGCCGGCGGCGTGCCACAGGCCATTGCCGCGTCCGCGCGGCGGACAGGCGGACAGTGCGGACAGCCCCGTGCGCACTGGCTGCGCCGCGTATCCGGCGTCCGCGGCGGACACACGAACGCGCAGGCCCGCACCAGGACGGTGCGGGCCTGCGTTGGATCACGGGGCGCGGGGTCAGTTGCGCCGGCGCGCGAGGCGCTTGTACTCGGCCTCGTCGATCGCGCGCATCCCGCGCACCGCGCAGCGGCCGGACCGGGAAGTCACCACGCTGCCTTCGGTGCAGACCACGTTCTGGCGGCCATCGGTGGCGATCACGATGTTCGAATTGCGCATCATCGCCTCGCAGTAACCGCCGAAATCGAGGCGCAGATGCCTGTCGCCATCAGCGATGACCATGCCCTCGCCGCCCACACGCGCCGCCTTGTGCTGGCCGGACAGGGTGACGCAGGACGCTGGCGTGGCATCACCCTGCTTGCCAGCCGCCACGGCATCCACGGGCAGCATGGCGGCGGCGGCCAGGCCCAGGACGATCATCAGATATCGGTACATGGTGCTTTCCTTCTTCATGCCGTGCCCGGCATGGGCACGGACACAAGGCTAGGCAGCGGCCAGCACCGCGGAATCTGCTTGAAGTCGCGATGACCAAGGACCGGGCATCACGCCAAGCCATGCAAACCGCGTGGCGGACGACGCAGGCGAAGGCATCGCCTGGCTGAACGCCGGTGCGCGACCTGACCAAAGGCACATGCCGCTGTGCCGGTGGCGACACATCCTCGGGCCGTGACGGGGCCGTGGCTGCGGCACGGCATCGCACCGGACCGACGCGGTCCGCGTGCCGTGCCGGTGCGGTGCGCGCCCCGTCCATGATCAGGGCGGGCATGCTGGCCAGGCCTGCAGACGGGCAGACCGGCACAAGGGAAGAGCAGGCAGTGAACGACGTGGGTGATACCGGCAACGCGGACCGGGCGCAGGCGTCCGCGGGCCGTATCCTGCGCGTGGGCGACCACGATATCGACGTGGACCGGCGCACCGTGGTCTCGCGCATCGATGGCAACTCGCGGCGGGTGACGCGCAAATCACTGCAGGTACTGCGGGTGCTCGTGGACGAGGCCGGGAAAGTGGTGAGCCGCGACGTGCTGCTGGCGCGCGTGTGGCCCGACACGCTGCCCACCGACGACGTACTGACCCAGGCCATCGCCCTGCTGCGCAAGGCATTCGGCGACGACCGCGGCGCGCCGCGCTACATCGAGACCATCGCCAGGGGCGGCTACCGCCTGCTGGCCACGCATGCGTGGCTGGCGGCGCCGGTCGCGGATGCCGAACCGGCGCGGGACGCCACCACGCACGAGGCCACGGCGCCGGAACTGCATCCGGAACCGGATCCGGCCCCGCACCCGGCCCCGCCCGCCGCGTCGCGGCGCGCAGGGCGGCGGTGGTGGCCCGCGCTGCTGGCGGTCGCGGTACTGGGGGTGACGCTGGTGCCGGCGCTGCTGCTGCCCGCCCGCACCGCACGCCACGCCGCGGCAACCGCGGCCGGCGGCGCGCGCGAGGCGTCGCTGCAGTACCACGCCATCGTGTCCTCGCCCGAGCAGGAGACCGCGCCGCGCCTGTCGCCGGACGGCACGCAACTGCTGTTCGCGCGCCAGGACCCCGCCACGGGCGGGCAGCGGCTGTACCTGCAGCGCACGTCGCAGGCCAGCGCGCAACCGTTCACCTTCCCCGTCGGCGACGAGCGCGACAGCCTGCCGGCATGGTCGCGCGACGGCCGCCAGGCCGCGTTCGTGCGCAGGTCCGGGCAGGGCTGCCACTTCATGCTCGCCGCAGCCGACGGCGGCGCCGCGCGGGTGGCCGGCGCCTGCGCGGACCGCGAGGGGCAACCGTTCGACTGGACCCCCGATGGCGGCGCACTGGTCGCCGGTGGCCTGCGCGCGGACGGCGGCCGTGGGCTGCACCGGCTCGATCTCGCCAGCGCGCGCTGGCGCGTACTGGACTACGGCGTCGACCGCGATGCCGTCGATTCGCTGCCGCGCCATTCCCCCGATGGCCGCTGGCTCGGCTTCCGCCGCGGCACCACGCTGGGCGACCTGTGGGTCATGCCCGCGGCCGGTGGTACGCCGCGCCGCGTCACTTCGCTGCGCGGCGACATCCGCGGCTGGGCCTGGCTGCCGGACAGCCGCGGCATGGTCTTCAGCCTGGTCAAGGAAGAAGTCCGGCTGTACCGCGTCGACCTGGCCGGTGGCACGCCGGTGCCGCTGCCGGTGCTGGGGGGCGGCAACCCGACCTACCCCGACATCGCCGCCGACCACTGGTCGATGGTGTTCGAGATCGACCGGCTGCGCAGCGGCATGTTCCGCTTCCGCACCGACGGCAGCGGCGGCGGCGAACCGGTGTTCGCATCCAGCGGCGTCGACCTCACCCCCGGCATCTCCCCCGATGGCAGCACCCTGGCCTTCGTGTCCGACCGCAGCCTGCACGCGCAGCTGTGGATCGGCCAGCCGGCGCACCCGCAGACGCTGCGTCCGGTGGCCGGGCTGGTGCCGGTACCGCGCCATCCGCCGGTCTGGTCCGCTGATGGCCGCCGCCTGCTGGTGATCGGCCGTGGTGAGCACGGCGACCGGCTGTTCGAAGTCGACGTCGGCAGCGACACGGTGAACGCGTTGCCGGTGCCGGCCGCGTCGCCGGCGTTCGCCGCCTACACCGATCGCAGCGACCGCCTGCTGGTGGGCACCGACGCCGGCCAGGGCCGGCTGCAGCTCACGCTCTACTCGCTGCCGGACTGGCGCCGCATCGCATCGCTGGACGACGTGG
Organism: Stenotrophomonas acidaminiphila; assembly: GCA_002951995.1. Taxonomy (NCBI): domain Bacteria; kingdom Pseudomonadati; phylum Pseudomonadota; class Gammaproteobacteria; order Lysobacterales; family Lysobacteraceae; genus Stenotrophomonas; species Stenotrophomonas acidaminiphila. Next base: position 519,593 of record CP019797.1, on the reverse strand, counting down.
CGGTTGCCCGCCATGACCCGGCCGGACACCGGGTCTGCTTCACCCGGCCGGCCCGCCGCGGCCTGTGGTGCGCCGACCCGACGCTGCAGGCGGTGGTCCAGCATGACGCCGGATTCCCGGACGTGGCCCACTACCGCGAGTGGAGCATCGCCGCGGGAACGCCGCACTACAGCGGGCCGGCCGCGGGCTGCGGAACCGCGTGGCTGCCGCTCGGCCAGGCGCGCCGCGACGGCGGCCGCACCCGCTGCCTGATCGCCGCGCAGGCCACGCTGCCCGGCTCCAGCAGTGTCGACCGCGAAGGCCGCTGGTTGTATGCGTCGTTGCCGCTGGAGCACAACATCGACGTCGGCTGGACCTCGCTGCAAGCATTGGCCGCGACCGCGCGGTGACGGCGGGTGGGCGGCCGCCCCCGCGGTGGCCGCGGACGGCGTCGCCCGCGCAGGCGCGCCTGTCATCGGCCTGCGCTACTGTCGGCCACCGCCTTCCGCCATCGCGCCGTGCCATGCCCACCACCGCTTTCCCGGCCGCCACCGGCCGCCCCCCGTCGCAGCGCGTCCGCAGCCGCCCCGCAGGCGCGGTGCCACCGGGAAGCCGCCGTGGCGCATGAAACCGATGCGCCCGGCGGCGCTGACCCGGTGGCCGGCGACAGCGCATGGCGCGTGTTCCTGGTGTTCCTGCGGCTGGGCCTGGTCGCCTTCGGCGGGCCGGTCGCGCACCTGGGTTACTTCCACGCCGAGTTCGTCACCCGGCGCCGCTGGCTGGACCCGCGCGCCTATGCCGACCTGGTCGCGCTCTGCCAACTGCTGCCGGGCCCGGCCAGCAGCCAGGTCGGCATGGCGCTGGGCCTGTCGCGCTGCGGCTACCGTGGTGCGTTCGCCGCCTGGGCCGGCTTCACCCTGCCGTCGGCCATCGCCCTGATCGTCTTCGCGCGGTTCCTGGCCGGGCATCCCGGGGTGATTCCGCCCGGGGTGCTGCACGGGCTCAAGGTCGTGGCGGTGGCGGTGGTGGCGCAGGCGGTCTGGGGGATGGCGCGCAACCTGTACGCCGGCGGCACGTGGCTGGCGCTGGTGGCGGTGGCGGCCGCCATCGCCCTGGGCGTTCCTTCGGCCTGGGTGCAGCCGGGCCTGATCGCCGCCGCCGCGCTGGCCGGCCTGCTGCTGTTCAAACCCACGCCGGCGCCCCCAGGCGGCGCCTGGACGATCGCCGTGGGACGCCGCGCCGGCGCGTGGTGGCTGGCGCTGTTCTTCGCCCTGCTGGTGGCGCTGCCGCTGCTCGACGCGCTGCGGCCCGGCCACGCCATCGCCGAGGCCAGCGCCTTCTTCCGCGCCGGCGCGCTGGTGTTCGGTGGCGGCCACGTGGTGCTGCCGCTGCTGCAGGCGGCGGTGGTGCCAGCGGGCTGGGTCGACAACGACACCTTCCTCGCCGGCTACGGCGCCGCGCAGGCCATGCCCGGGCCGTTGTTCGCCTTCGCCGGCTTCCTCGGCGCCTCCATGCAGGCGGCACCGTCGGGCTGGAGCGGCGGGTTGCTGTGCCTGCTGGCGATCTTCGCCCCGTCGTTCCTGCTGGTCGCAGGCACGCTGCCGTTCTGGAACCGGCTGCGCGGCAACGCGCGCATGCGCGCCGCGCTGAGCGGCATCAACGCGGCGGTGGTGGGCCTGCTGCTGGCCGCGCTCTACGACCCGGTAGGCACCCATGCCATCCATGCGCCGCGGGACATCGCGCTGGCACTGGCCGCGCTCGCCGCGCTGGCATGGTGGAAGCTGCCGCCGTGGCTGGTGGTGGTCGGCTGCGGCGTCGCCGGCGGGATCGCGAGCATCGCCGGCCTGCAATGAACCGGCGGCCGGACGCGGTTGCCGCGCCGGCCGCCGTAGGGTCAAGCGGGCGCCGCCGCGCTCACTCCACGGTGACGCTCTTGGCCAGGTTGCGCGGCTTGTCCACGTCGGTGCCGCGCGCCAGGGCGGTGTGGTAGGCCAGCAGCTGCACCGGGATGGTGTGCACCACCGGGCTGAGTACGCCGGCGTGGCGCGGGGTGCGGATCACGTGCACGCCGTCGGAGGCGGTGAAGTTGCTGTCCTGGTCGGCGAACACGAACAGCTCGCCACCACGCGCGCGCACTTCCTGCATGTTGGATTTCACCTTCTCCAGCAGGCTGTCGTTGGGCGCGATCACCACCACCGGCATCTCCGCGTCCACCAGTGCCAGCGGCCCGTGCTTGAGCTCGCCGGCCGGGTAGGCCTCGGCATGGATGTAGGAGATTTCCTTGAGCTTGAGCGCGCCTTCCAGCGCGATCGGGTAGTGCAGGCCGCGGCCGAGGAACAGCGCGTTGGCCTTGCCGGCGAAGCGCTCGGCCCAGGCCACGATCTGCGGCTCCAGGTTCAACACGTGCTGCACGCTGCCCGGCAGGTGCCGCAGCTGCTCCAGGTAGTCGGCCTCGCGCGCGGCGTCGACCCGGCCGTGCAGCCGGCCCAGCACCACCGCCAGCTGGAACAGCGCCGCCAGCTGGGTGGTGAAGGCCTTGGTCGAGGCCACGCCGATCTCGGCGCCGGCGCGGGTATAGCAGACCAGTTCGCTGGCGCGCGGGATGGCGCTCTCGGGCACGTTGCAGATCGACAGCGTGTGCGCGTGCCCCAGCGACTTGGCGTACTTCAGCGCCTCCATCGTGTCCAGGGTTTCGCCGGACTGGGAAATGGTCACCACCAGGTGCCTGGGGTTGGCATAGGCGGCGCGGTAGCGGTACTCGCTGGCGATCTCCACGCTGCACGGCAGCCCGGCGATGGCCTCGATCCAGTAGCGCGCGGTCAGCCCGGCGTAGTAACTGGTGCCGCAGGCGAGGATCTGCACGCCCTCGATGCCGGCCAGCACCGTTTCGGCGTTGCGGCCGAACAGCGTGGCAGGGAAGCCGCCGGCGTCGATCGCCGCCTCGATGGTGTCGCCCAGCGCGCGCGGCTGCTCGTGGATTTCCTTCTGCATGAAGTGGCGGTACGGGCCCAGCTCCAGCGATGCCAGCGACACGTCGGACAGGTGCTCCTCGCGCTGCACCGGCATGTCGTCGGGGCCGAACACGCGCACGCCGGCGCGGGTCAGCTCGGCGGTGTCGCCTTCCTCCAGGAACACCACGCGGCGGGTGGCCTGGATCACCGCCGACACGTCGGAAGCGACGAAGTTCTCGCCCTCGCCCAGGCCCACCAGCAACGGGCAGCCCATGCGCGCGACCACCATCCGCTCCGGCTCCTTGCGGCTGATCACCGCCAGCGCGTAGGCGCCGGTCAATTCCTTGACCGCCCGCTGCAGCGCGCCCAGCAGGTCGTCGTGGTCGGCCTGCAGGTGGTGGTGGATCAGGTGCGCGATGACCTCGGTATCGGTCTGCGACTCGAACGTGTAGCCCAGCGCGCGCAGGCGCTCGCGCTGTTCCTCGTGGTTCTCGATGATGCCGTTGTGCACCAGCGCCACGCCGTGGCTGACGTGCGGGTGGGCGTTGGATTCGGTGACGCCGCCATGGGTGGCCCAGCGGGTGTGGCCGATGCCAAGCATGGCGGTGAAACCTTCGGCCGCGGCGGCACTGGCCATCTCGGCCACGCGGCCGGTGCGGCGCACGCGGCGGATGTCGCGGTCATTGAGAACGGCGATGCCGGAAGAATCGTAGCCCCGGTATTCCAGCCGCTTCAGTCCTTCGATCAGTACCGGTACCACATCGCGATCCGCGATCGCTCCCACAATGCCGCACATAGTCCATCCGCCTGGGTTCACAGACGGACATTCTAGGTCAGCCGCTTCGGACATCCATCGGACATCGGCGCGACACCCGGCCGCGGACACTGTCCGCGCCGGTGTCCGCGGACACCCGGACACCGCACCACGCAGGAATTAATCCTTGTTTTTCATGCACATGGATGTTGGCACGGGACGTGCTTAACAGATACCAACTCTTCCAGCGAAGCCGACGATGATCCGCGACACCTCCGCACAGGACCAGACAATCTCCCAGCGCTCGCGGCCGCAGTGGCGCCGCTGGCTGTGGCCGGCCGTGGCCACGGTCGTGGTGCTGGCGGGCATCGGCTTCGTCGCCAAGGGCTGGCTGGGCGGCTCGCGCTCGTTCGATGGCGCGCGCCTGCGCATCGCCACTGTGGGCCGCGGCGACCTGGTGCGCGACATCGCCGCCGACGGCCGCGTGATCGCCGCCAACAGCCCGGTGCTGTACGCGATCTCCGCCGGCACCGTGACCCTGAAGGTGGTGGCCGGCGACGTGGTCAAGCAGGGCCAGGAGCTGGCGGTGATCGACAGCCCGGAACTGCGCAGCAAGCTGGCGCAGGAACAGGCCACCCTGGCCGGCCTGGAGGCCGAGGCCGGGCGCGCCGCGCTCGACGCCACCCTGGCCCGCGCCACCGCCAGCAAGGTCACCGACCAGGCCGCCATCGACCGCCAGGCCGCCGCCCGCGACCTGGAGCGCTACCAGCGCGGCTTCGACGGCGGCGCGGTGCCGCAGGTCAACCTGGCCAAGGCGCAGGACGACCTGAAGAAGGCCGAGATCACCCTGCAGCATGCGCGCAGCGATGCCGCGCTGCAGAGCCAGGGCGCGGACCTGGACGCGCGCAACAAGCGCCTGCTCGCCAACCGCCAGCAGGCGGTGGTGGCCGAGGTGCAGCGCCAGGTGGACGCACTCACCCTGCGCGCGCCGTTCGATGGCCAGGTCGGCCAGGTGCAGGCCACCCAGCACACCCAGGTCGCGGCCAACGCGCCGATCCTGGGCGTGGTCGACCTGTCGCGCTTCGAGATCGAGATCAAGGTGCCCGAGAGCTTCGCCCGCGATCTGGCGATCGGCATGCCGGCCCAGCTCACCAGCGGCTCCGGCCAGCCGTTCCCGGGCGAAATCTCCGCGGTTTCGCCGGAGGTGGTCAACGGCGAGGTCGTGGCCCGCATCCGCTTCTCCGACAAGCAGCCCGAGGGCCTGCGCCAGAGCCAGCGGATGAGCGCGCGGATCCTGCTCGACACCCGCAAGAACGTGGTCAAGGTCGAGCGCGGCCCGTTCGTCGAGCAGTCCGGCGGCCGCTACGCCTGGGTGGTCAACGGCAGCACCGCCAGCCGCCGCCCGGTGCAGTTCGGCGTCAGCAGCCTGGGCGAGGTCGAGATCGTCTCCGGCCTGCAGCCGGGCGAGAAGGTCGTCGTTTCCGGTACCGACCTGTTCGGTGACGCCGAGAAGGTTTCCATCAACTGATCGAAAAGCCGGGCGCGGGGAACCGGCAACGGGGCATGGAAGCGACGGCAATCGTCCAGACCCTGCAAGCGCGATCCCCCACCCGTCCGCCACTGCGCTTCCTGTCCACCACGCCTGATCCCGCGTTTCCCGTTTCCCCTTTCCCAGAGGTCATCCCATGCTCCAGATGCAATCCGTCTCCAAGGTCTTCCGCACCGAGCAGGTCGAAACCCACGCGCTGCGCTCGCTCGACCTGCACGTGCGCGAAGGCGAGTTCGTCGCGGTCACCGGCCCGTCCGGCTCCGGCAAGACCACCTTCCTCAACATCGCCGGCCTGCTGGAGACCTTCACCAGCGGCAAGTACCTGCTCGACGGCCAGGACGTCAGCCACCTGGGCGACGATGCCCGCTCGCGCCTGCGCAACCAGAAGATCGGCTTCATCTTCCAGGGCTTCAACCTGATCCCCGACCTGAACCTGTTCGACAACGTCGACGTGCCGCTGCGCTACCGCGGCATGCCCTCGGCCGAGCGCCGCGAGCGCATCGAGAAGGCGCTCAGCAGTGTCGGCCTGGGCTCGCGCATGAAGCACTACCCGGCCGAGCTGTCCGGCGGCCAGCAGCAGCGCGCCGCCATCGCCCGCGCCCTGGCCGGCAGCCCGCGCCTGCTGCTGGCCGACGAACCGACCGGCAACCTCGACACGCAGATGGCGCGCGGCGTCATGGAACTGCTGGAGGAGATCAACAGCCAGGGCACCACCATCGTGATGGTGACCCACGATCCGGAACTGGCCGCGCGCGCGCAGCGCAACGTGCACATCGTCGACGGCCAGGCCACCGACCTGCTGCGCGAACCGTCGCTCGGGCGCGCGGTGGCGTCGGTCGAAGCGGCCACCCAGGCCTGAGCCACGGACATGCTGTCGCTGCTCCCCTACTACCTCCGGCAAGGCCTGCGCAGCCTTCGCCGCACGCCGGTGCTCACCGGGCTGATGGTGCTGTCCATCGCCATGGGCATCGGCGCGGCGATGACGACCTTGACCGTGCGGCACCTGCTGTCCGGTGATCCGCTGCCGGGACGCAGCCAGCACATCTACTACCCGCAGATCGATGCGACGCCCAGCGAGGAGCCGCGCGCCAACCCGCTGGACATGCTCGACTACACCACCGCCGTGGACCTGTGGCGCGCGGCCAGGGCCGACCGCCAGGCGCTGGTGGTGGACAGCCCGGTCAAGCTGCAGGCACCGGACAACGGCGAGCCGGCGAGCATGGCGACCATGCTCTCCACCACCGCCGATTTCTTCCCGATGTTCCAGGTGCCGATGGCCTGGGGCAGCGGCTGGTCTGCCGAGGACGACGAACGCCGCGCGCGGGTGGCGGTGATCTCCTGGGACCTCAACCAGCACCTGTTCGGGGGCACGGACAGCACCGGGAAGATGCTGCGCATCCGCGGCAGCGACGTGCGCATCGTCGGCGTGCTCGCACCGTGGCGGCCCTCGCCCCAGTTCTACACGGTGGCCGGCGGCCGCTTCGCCCAGGGCGATACGGCGTCGTACTACGCCAAGCCCGAGGACGTGATGGTGCCGTTCTTCACCGGCCTGCAGATCAACGCCGGCAACTTCCACCAGTTCACCTGCTGGGCGCTGCCCGAGCGCCCGGGCCACCTGGAGAACTCGCCGTGCGTATGGCTGCAGCTGTGGGTCCAGCTGGACAGCAGCGCCAAGGTCGCCGCCTACCGCCAGTTCATGGACGGCTACGTGCGCCAGCAGAACACGCTGGGCCGCATCCGCCAGACCGGCAACATGCGCCTGCCAAGCCTGATGGAATGGCTGGACTACAACGGCGCGGTGCCGCGCGATGCGCGCCTGCAGTCGTGGCTGGCACTGGCGTTCCTGGGCATCTGCCTGTTCAACACCGTCGGCCTGCTGCTGGCCAAGTTCCTGCGCCGCAGCGGCGAGATCGGCGTGCTGCGCGCACTGGGCGCCACCCGCACCATGGTGTTCCTGCAGTGCCTGGTCGAAGCGGCGCTGATCGGCCTGGCCGGCGGCGTGGCCGGGCTGGGCCTGACCCTGCTGGGGCTGTGGAACGTGCGCCAGCAACCGCTGGAATACGCCGACATGGTGCACCTGGACCTGCCGATGCTGGCCCTTACCTTCGCCCTGGCCGTGGCCGCCACGCTGCTGGCCGGCCTGTTGCCGGCGCTGCGCGCGAGCCGGATCGACCCCGCACTGCAGGTCAAGTCGCTGTGAGCATGCGCATGGACATCAAACCCATCCTGGCGACCCTGACCCGGCACCGCGTCTCGGCGCTGCTGATCACGCTCGAGATCGCCCTGGCCTGCGCGGTGCTGTGCAACGCGCTGTTCATGGCGGTGTCGCGCATCGACCTGATCGGCCTGGACAGCGGCGTGGACGAAGCGTCGCTGGCCACGCTGTCACTGAACGACTGCGAGGGCTGCAACCCCGCCGACATCAACGGCCGCTGGCTCGAGCTGCTGCGCCGCCAGCCCGGGGTACAGGCCGCCGGCGTGGTCAACAGCCTGCCGTTCGCGCAGCGCGCCGGTGCCGCCGGCGTCACCCTGGACCCGGAAGGCAAGCGCTTTGGCGGCGTGCCGCACTTCTACACCGTCGACCCCGGCGCGATCCAGGCGCTGGGGCTGGTGCCGGTACAGGGCCGTGGCTTCACCGCCGCCGACTACCAGCCGGTCGACAACTTCCTGCCGGCCAACGCGCAGGTGTGGATCACCCGCGATTTCGCCGAGCACCTGTGGCCCGGCGAGAATCCGCTCGGCCGCGAGTTCTGGATGGGCACCTCGCACCTGAGCGTGGCCGGCATCGTCGCCCACTTCGCCGTGCCCAACCCCGGCCGCAGCGAGGGCGGCGTCGCCGCCGCGCAGTGGTCGGTGATCGTGCCGGTGGCCAGCGACGCGCAGAGCGGCACCTACGTGGTGCGCGCCGATCCGCGCGACCTGCCGGGCATTCTCCACGACGCGCTGGCGGCGGCACCGCGGCTGGTGCCCGAGGCCATCGTCAACCGCGAATACAGCCGCACCCTGGCCGAACTGCGCCACCGCTATTTCACCCAGGACCGGGCCATGACCCGGCTGCTGCTGGGCGTCTGTCTGGCGATGCTGCTGGTGACCGCGCTGGGCATCGTCGGCCTGGCCAGCTTCTGGGTACAGCAGCGCACCAAGCAGATCGGCATCCGCCGCGCGCTGGGCGCCACCCGGCGCCAGGTGGTGGCCTACTTCCAGACCGAAAACCTGCTGCTGAGCGCCGCCGGCATCGTGCTGGGCATGTTGCTGGCCTATGCCGGCAACCAGGTGCTGATGCACTACTTCGAGACCGACCGGCTGCCGCTGCTGTACCTGCCGCTCGGCGCGATCGCCCTGTTCGCGCTGGGCCAGGCCGCCGTCATCGGCCCGGCGCTGCGCGCCGCCTCCGTTCCGCCCATCGTCGCCACCCGCGGTCAGTGACCGCCCGCAAGGATACGTCCATGTTCGCCTACTACTTCAAACTGGCGCTGCGCAGCTTCCGTCGCAACAAGGTGCTCACCGCGTTGATGGTGCTGGCCATCGCGCTCGGCATCGGCGCGGCGATGACCACCCTGACCGTGTTCAAGGTGCTGTCCGGCGACCCCATCCCGCACAAGAGCGAGCGCCTGTTCTACGTGCAGCTGGATCCCTACACCAGGGAAGGCTACAAGCCGGGCGAAGAGCCGGAGCAGCAGCTGACCCGCTTCGACGCCGAGGAGCTGCTGCGGCAGAAGAAGGCGCCGCGGCAGGCGATGATGACCGGCGGCGACGGCATCGTCGATCCGCGCGTGGATGCACTCAAGCCGTTCAGCGTGAGCGCGCGTTACACCTCCGCCGATTTCTTCCCCATGTTCGACACGCCGTTCCTGTACGGACAGGGCTGGAGCGGCACCGAGGACAGCGGCCGCGCGCGGGTGGCGGTGATCAGCCGCAACCTCAACGAGAAGCTGTTCAAGGGCCAGAACAGCGTCGGCCGCGAGGTACTGTTCGAAGGCCATCCGCTGCGCATCGTCGGCGTGCTCGACAGCTGGTCGCCGCAGCCGCTGTTCTACGACGTGTTCGTCGGCAAGTACGACCGCAAGGAAGAGGTGCTGCTGCCGTTCTCCACCTCGCGCGACCTGCAGCTGGACCGCAGCGGCAACATGAACTGCTTCGGCCGCGAGATCGTCAACGACGCCACCGCGCTCAACGTGCCGTGCGCCTGGATCCAGTACTGGGTCGAGCTGGACGCGGCCGGCGACGCCGGTGCGTTCAAGGCCTACCTGGACAACTACTCCGAACAGCAGCGCGCCGCCGGCCGCTTCGAGCGCCCGGCCAACACCCGCCTGCGCAACGTCATGCAGTGGATGGACTACCGCGGCGTGGTGCCCGGCGACGTGCGCCTGCAGATGTGGCTGGCGTTCGGCTTCCTGCTGGTGTGCCTGGTCAACACCGTCGGCCTGCTGCTGGCCAAGTTCCTGCGCCGCAGCGGCGAAATCGGCGTGCGCCGGGCGCTCGGCGCCAGCCGCGGCGAGATCTTCAAGCAGTGCCTGGTCGAAGCCGGCACCGTGGGCCTGGCCGGCGGGCTGCTCGGCCTGCTGTTCGCGCTCGGCGGCCTGTGGGCGGTGCGCCAGCGCCCGGCCGAGTACGCATCGCTCGCGCACCTGGACGGCTCGATGCTGGTGCTGACCTTCGCCCTGGCCATCTTCGCCAGCCTGCTGGCCGGCATCCTGCCGGCCTGGCGGGCGATGCAGGTGACCCCGGCGCTGCAGCTCAAGAGCCAGTAAGGCTGGAACGACTGGAGGGGTGGCGAGCAGGTCCGACCGGCTCTCCACCCGCTTCCCACCCCTCGTTTTTTCTTCCGCTTCCGGAGAACCCCATGGAAATCCGCCCCATCCTCTCCACGCTGGCGCGCCACAAGATGGCGGCCGCGCTGATCGTGCTGGAGATCGCGCTGAGCTGCGCCATCATCTGCAACGCACTGTTCATCGTCACCCAGCGCCTGGAGACACTGAACCTGGCCAGCGGCATGGACGATGACCGGCTGGTCGAGATCGCCCTGAGCGGCATCGGCCAGCAGACCGACGCCGATGCCCGCACCGCGCAGGACCTGGCGTCGCTGCGCGCCATCCCCGGCGTGGAGCGCGTGGCCATCACCAACCAGCTGCCGTTCCAGAACGGCAGCTGGAACACCTCGCTCTCGCTCAGCGCCGAACAGGAAGTCCCCACCCTCAGCGCCACCCAGTACATGTTCGGCGAAGGCACGCTGGCATCCATGGGGCTGAAGCTGGTCGCCGGCCGCGACTTCAACGCCGACGAATACAAGAGCAGCGACGAGCTGAACAAGATCGAGGACGTGAGCAACCTGTCCTCGGCCATCCTGCTGAGCAAGGCCGCCGCCGACAAGATGTTCCCGGAAGGCGACGCGCTGGGCAAAACCGTGTACATGGCCAACATCCCGCTGACCATCGTCGGCGTGGTGGACACCCTGCTGCGGCCCAACCTGATGGGCGGCAACCGCACGTTCTCGGCGATCTTCCCGATCCGCATGAACTTCTCCAACGGCGGCCGCTACCTGATCCGGGTCAGCGACCCGGCACGCCGCGCCGAGGTGCTCGAACAGGCGCTGGCCGCGCTGGACAGGAACGACCCCAACCGCCTGGTCTGGCGCAAGCAGACCTACGAAGAGGGCCGCGCCAAGTACTTCGCCAACGACCGCGACATGATCGGCCTGCTGCTGATCGTCAGCGCGCTGCTGCTGCTGGTGACCGCGCTGGGCATCGTCGGCCTGGCCAGCTTCTGGGTGCAGCAGCGCACCAAGCAGATCGGCATCCGCCGCGCCCTCGGCGCGACCAAGGGCCAGATCCTGCGTTACTTCCAGACCGAGAACTTCCTGCTGGCGACCATCGGCATCATCGTCGGCATGCTGCTGGCGTACCTGCTGAACCAGTGGCTGATGGGGCGCTACGAGCTGCCGCGGCTGCCGCTGCTGTACCTGCCGCTCGGCGCCGTGGCGCTGTGGCTGCTGGGCCAGGTCGCAGTGTTCGGCCCGGCGCGCCGCGCCGCGGCGATCCCGCCGGCCGTCGCCACCCGCAGCACCTGACCACGGACGCCCTTCCCGCGGCGGCAGGACGCACGCGGGGAGGCAGGCCCGGGACCCGTCCCGGGCCACAGGGAACACCGCACCACGGGGAACCATATGCTCGGCTACTACCTGCAGCTCGCGCTGCGAAGCTTCCGCCGCAACAGGGTACTGACCACCTTGATGGTGGTGACGATCGGCATCGGCATCGGTGCGGCGATGACCACGCTGACGCTGTACAAGGTGCTGTCCGGCGACCCGATACCGGACAAGAGCACGCGCCTGTTCTACCCGCGGCTGGAGCCGCGCACGCTCGGCCGCGACGTCAGCCTTGACCCGGAGCCGATGGACCAGCTGACCCGCTTCGACGCCGAGGAACTGCTGCGGCAGAAGCGCGGCGTGCGCCAGGCGATGATGAGCGCCGGCGCGGTGACGGTCCTGCCGGAAGGCGCCGCGGCGCAGCCCTTCCGTGCCGCATCGCGCTACACCTCGGCCGATTTCTTCACCATGTTCAACGCGCCGCTGCGCGCCGGCCGCGGGTGGAGCGCGGACGACGACGCCGCACGCGCGCGGGTGGCGGTGATCGGCTCCGGGTTGGCCACGAAGCTGTTCGCCGACGCCGACCCGGTCGGGCGCGAGATCCGGCTGCCGCAGGGGGTGCTGCGTGTCATCGGGGTGATGGACGAATGGACGCTCAACCCGCGCTTCTACGACCTCAGCAACCGCCGCTTCGGCGGCGGCGAGCAGGTGTTCCTGCCGTTCTCCACCTCGCGCGACATGCGCCTGCCCACCCAGGGGAACATGAACTGCTGGGGCAACAGCAACAACGACCCGGAAGGCGCGCGCGGGCGCAACGCGCCATGCGCCTGGGTGCAGTACTGGGTGGAGCTGGCATCGCCCGGACAGGCTGCCGACTACCGCAAGTACCTGGCCGACTATTCGGACCAGCAGCGCGCCGCCGGCCGTTTCGAACGCCCGGCCAACGTGCGCCTGGACGACGTCATGGGCTGGCTCGACGTCAACCGCGTGGTGCCCAACGACGTGCGCATGCAGATGTGGCTGGCGTTCGGCTTCCTGCTGGTGTGCCTGCTCAACACCGTCGGCCTGCTGCTGGCCAAGTTCCTGCGCCGCAGTGGCGAGATCGGCGTGCGCCGTGCGCTCGGCGCCGCGCGCGGCGATATCTTCCGGCAATGCCTGGTGGAAGCCGGCGCCATCGGCCTGGCCGGCGGCCTGCTCGGCCTGGGCTTCGCCGCGCTGGGCCTGTGGCTGATCCGCCAGCAGCCGGACGATTACGCACGGCTGGCGCAGATGGATACCGGCACCCTGCTGTTGACCGTCACCCTGGCGCTGGCCGCCAGCCTGCTTGCGGGCCTGCTGCCGGCCTGGCGCGCGATGCAGGTGCCGCCGGCACTGCAGCTCAAGAGCCAGTGAAGCAGGAACGAGTGAAGAGGAGTGAGAAGTGAGAGAAGTCCAGATCAAGAGCACTTTCAATCAAGCCTGTCGTTTTTTCATGAGCAGTGATCGCAGCTGAGAAATGAAGCAACGGCTTGCCGTCGCTTCTTCTCGCTCCTCACTCCTCTTTACTCATTCCTCGCTCCCGGAGATTCCCATGGAAATCCGTCCGATCCTCTCGATCCTCATGCGGCACAAGACCGCCGCGGCGCTGATCGTGCTGGAGATCGCCCTGAGCTGCGCGATCATCTGCAACGCGATCTTCGTGATCGGCAACCGCACCACGGAAATGCGCCGCGAAAGCGGCATCGCCGAGGACGAACTGGTCCATATCAGCGTCAGCAGCCTGCAACCGGACCGCAACCGCGACGCGATGCGGCGCGAGGACACCGCCACCCTGGCCGCCGTCCCCGGGGTCAGGTCGGTCAGCAGCGTCAACCAGCTACCCTACGGCGACAACGTCTGGGCCTCTGGCATCAACCTGCGCCCGGGCCAGGCCGACGCGGTCGTCACCGCCTCCAACTACATGGACGACGGCCACCTGCTGCCCACCCTGGGCCTGCGCGTGGTGGAGGGCCGCGGCTTCAACCCGGACGAGTACCAGGACCAGGACGCCCTGGACGCACCGGGGCAGGCGCCGCAGGTGCCCGCCGTGCTGCTGAGCCGCGCGCTGGCCGCACGCCTGTTCCCCGGCGGGAGCGCGCTGGGCCGCGACATCTACGTGTGGGGCGACCAGCCCACCCGCGTGGTCGGCGTGGTCGACCGGCTGATCGCTCCCGGGCGCGGACGCATGTTCGAGGACAGCGACCACACCATGATCTTCCCGCTGTGGGTGTCCCACGGCAGCTATGTCCTGCGTACCGATCCGGCCCGCCGCGACGAGGTGCTGAAGGCCGCGGTGGCCGCGCTCACCCGCGCCGACCCCAACCGGATCGTCGACACCCGCAAGACCGTCAGCGAGATGCGCCGCGACTTCTACAGCCGTGACCGCGCGGTGATCTGGCTGCTGGTGAGCGTGTGCGTCGCGCTGCTGGCGGTCACCGCGTTCGGCATCGTCGGCCTCGCCAGCTTCTGGGTGCAGCAGCGCACCCGCCAGATCGGCATCCGCCGCGCGCTGGGCGCCACCCGCACCCAGATCCTGCGCTACTTCCAGGCCGAGAATTTCATCCTCACCAGCACCGGCATCCTGATCGGGGTACTGCTGGCCTACACCTTGAACCTCACCCTGATGCGCCAGTACGAGCTGCCGCGCCTGCCCCTGGCCTACCTCCCGGCCAGCGCGCTGGTGCTGTGGCTGCTGGGCCAGGTCGCGGTGTTCGGCCCGGCGCGCCGCGCCGCGGCGATCCCGCCCGCCGTCGCCACCCGCAGCGCCTGACCGGCGCAGGAGAAACCCCCATGAAGACCCCGCTGTACCTGTTGCCCCTGCTGCTGGCGCCGGCCGTCGCGGCACTGGCGGCCGATGACCTGGCCACTACCATCGCCACGCTCGACCGCGCCGTGTTCGACAGCTTCAACCATTGCCAGGATCCGGCCCAGCTGGAGAAGCACGCCGGCTATTTCGACCCGGCGGTGGAGTTCTACCACGACACCGGCGGCGTCACCTGGACCCGCGAGGCCATGCTCGACAACACCCGCCGCCATGCCTGCGGCCGTTACACGCGCGAACTGATCGACGGCAGCCTGCAGGTGTTCCCGGTCAAGGATTTCGGCGCCATCGCCCAGGGCAGCCACCGCTTCTGCGACACCGCCAGCGGCAAGTGCGAGGGACTGGCCGACTTCGTCATGCTGTGGCGCCTGCACGATGGCCAGTGGTCGATCACCCGCGTGCTGAGCTACGGCCACCGCACGGCGCCCACGCCCGCGCAGCCATGAACTACACGCTGGAAACCGGCCTGCGTGGCTGCCTGCGGCATCCGCGGACAATGCTGCTGGCGGTGCTGACCCTGGCATTGGGGCTCGCATCGGTGATGACCATGCTGACGCTGTTGTCGGTGCTGTCGGCTGATCCGCTGCCCGGCATCAGCCACAGGCTCTACATCGCCTGGGCTGATTCGCGCCCGGCGGCACGCAGTGGCGAGAACGACAGCATCGATGGCACTGGCGCCAGCGTACCGCCGCTTTGGAAGCTGCAGGACGTGCAGGCGATGCGTCACCAGCAGGCGGACGTCCGCCAGGTGGCGCTGCTGACCGCGCCGCTGTCGGTGAGCAATGCCGACGGCAGCAACACGCGCACCGCATCGGCGGTGCTGGCGGTAGGGCCCATGCTGTCGATGTTCGGCGTACCACTGCGCCATGGCCGTGCCTGGACGCCGGAGGAAGAACAGACGCGCGCGCCGGTGGTGGTGATCAGCCGCGCGCTGAGCCAGCGCCTGCTTGGCCGCGAAGACGGCACCGGTGCGGGGATCCGCCTTGGCCGCCATACATTCCAGGTGATCGGCATCAGCGAGCGCTGGGCACCACGCCCACGCCCACATTTCCTGCCCGGCAACGATCCCGGTTGGCAGGGCCATGGCGACGAGATCTTCGTGCCGGCGATGGCCGCGGTGGACGCGGGCGTGGAGGTCACCAGTACACGCCAATGCGATGGGGGTGGCTTCGATGGTTTCCGCTTCGACGAAATCAACATCGACAACTGCCGGTGGCTGGTGCTGTGGGCCGAGCTGCTGGATGGGGTTCAGCATGAAGCGTATGCACGCAGTCTGCAGGCGTTCGCAGCGCAGCGGCGGGCCAGTGGGGCCTTCGAGCGCGCTGCCGACACGACCCTGCGGCCCATGGGCGAATGGCTGCGTTTCAACCGCGTCGTGCCCGACAGCGTGCGCCTGAACCTGTGGCTGGCCGCCGGCTTGCTGGCCTTGTGCCTGGTCAATGTCGCCGGCCTGTTGGCCGCGCGCTTCCTGCGCCGTGCCGGCGAGCACGGCGTACGCCGTGTACTCGGTGCGCCACGGCGCTCGATCATCGCCGCCTGCCTGGTGGAAGCCGGACTGGCCGGAGTGCTGGGGGGCGTACTCGCATTGCCGTTGACACTGGGCGGGCTGTGGCTGATGCGCCAACAGGGTGAGGCGTATGCACCACTGGCGCGCTTCAGCCTCCCACTGTTCCTTGCCTTGCTGGCGCTGGCACTGCTCACCGGCCTGCTGGTGGGATTGCTGCCTGCGCTGCGCGCGGCCCGGCAGGAGCCGGCGCTGCAGGTCAAGACGCTCTAAGGAAGACCAGCATGTTCCCTCTGTTGTCCGCGCTGCGCCGCAACCCATTGATGCCCCGGCTGATCGTGCTGCAGGTCATGGTGGCCAGCGCGATCCTCTGCAACACCCTGTTCCTGCTGGGCCAGCAAGCCGCCCCCTTGCTGGTGGATGATGGCCTGGCAGGCGATGAACTGGTGATCGTCGACCAACTGGTCAGCCGCGGTGCGCCATGGACCCCCGCGCAGGTCCGTGCAGGTCGCGATGCCCTTGCATCGATCGCCGGCGTCCGCGCCGCCAGCGCCGCGTCCGGCGTACCAATGCGCCAGACGCTGACCCTGGCCTTCGAGCTCAAGTCAGCCGACGGCACGATGCTGGCGACCACCGGCTATGTCGGTGAGCGCCTGCTGGAGACTTTCGGCCTGCGCCTGACCCGCGGACGCGACTTCCTGGACACCGAGTACCGCGACATCCGCTTGGCCGACGACATGCATACGCCGATCATCATCACCGAAGCGCTGGCGCGGGCGTTGCTGGGGGATGCCGATCCCGTTGGAGCAACGTTGCGGTCGAGTGACGACAAAGGCAGCTACAGGGTCGTGGGTGTCGTCGCCCATCTCATGCGCTACCAGCTGTCGGAACTTGACGACGGAAAGGCGGAATACTCGATCATCATCCCCGGCATTCTCGACGGCATGCCCATCGCCAGCTATGTGCTGCGCACCGCCCCCGGCAACCGCGAAGCGCTGCGTGCGCAGGTGTCGAAGGTGCTGGACCAGCACTTCTCCGGGCGGCTGGTCGCGGGCATCGCGCCGGTGGTGGCCGACTATGAACGCCTGCGGGATGACGGACTGCGCACCCGGCGCGCGGCGGTCTGGCTGCTGTCCACGGTGAACGCCGTGGTCGCCACGATCACCCTGATCGGCATCGCCAGCCTCAGTGGCTACTGGATCCAGCAGCGCACACGCCAGATTGGCATACGCCGCGCCCTGGGGGCCACGCGCGGACAGATCCTGCGTCACTTCCTGGCCGAGAACCTGGTGCTGGTCGGTGTGGGGTTGGCGCTGGGCCTGCTCCTGGCGCTGGGCATCAATCAATGGCTGATGCAGCATTACGAGTTGGCACGGCTGCCGTTACCCTACCTGCCGGCGGCGGCGGTGTTGCTGCTGGCGCTGGGACAGCTGGCGGTTGCCGGCCCGGCGCGCCGCGCAGCGGGGCTGCCGCCTGCCAGCGCGGCCCGCAGTGTGTAAGGCCGGCGCTCCCCCAACCCCTTCTTTCCTGCAAGGCCCGAATGCCGCAGATACTGATCATCGACGACAACGCCGCCGTGGCCACCGCGCTGGACGTGCTGTTTTCGCTGCACGACATCGAGACGCGCCATGCGTGTTCGCCCGCGCAGGGGCTGGCGATGCTCGCCGAACAGGAGTTCGACCTGGTCATCCAGGACATGAACTTCACCGCCGACACCACGTCCGGCGAAGAGGGACAGGTGCTGTTCCGGCAGATCCGCGACAGCTGGCCGGACCTGCCGGTGATCCTGCTGACCGCGTGGACCCACCTGGACAGCGCGGTGGAACTGGTCAAGGCCGGTGCCGCCGACTACCTGGCCAAGCCCTGGGACGACGGGCGCCTGCTGACCACGGTCAACAACCTGCTGGAGCTGGCCGAGACCCGCCGCGAACTGAGCCGCCGCCGCCAGCGCGAGCTCAAGCAGCGCCAGAGCCTGCACGAACGCTACGACCTGGCCGGGGTGGTATTCGCCGACCCGGCCAGCGAGCGGGTCATCAGCCTGGCCTGCCAGGTCGCGCGCTCGGACCTGCCGGTGCTGATCACCGGCCCCAACGGCGCCGGCAAGGAGAAGATCGCCGAGATCATCCAGGCCAACTCCGGCAAGCGCGGCGGCGCGTTCGTCGCGCTCAACTGCGGCGCGATCCCGGCCGAGCTGATCGAGGCCGAACTGTTCGGCGCCGAGGCCGGCGCCTACACCGGCGCCAACAAGGCGCGCGAAGGCAAGTTCGAAGCCGCCGACGGCGGCACCCTGTTCCTGGACGAGATCGGCAACCTGTCGCTGGCCGGGCAGATGAAGCTGCTGCGCGTGCTGGAGACCGGCCGCTTCGAGCGCCTGGGGTCCAACCGCGAGCGCCAGGTGAAGGTGCGCGTGGTCAGCGCCACCAACGCCGACCTGCCGGCGATGATCCGCGACGGCAGCTTCCGCGAGGACCTGTATTACCGGCTCAACACGGTGGAACTCGCCCTGCCGGCATTGGCCGAGCGCCGCGAGGACATCCTGCCGCTGGCCCGCCACTTCCTCGGCGACGAGGGCAAGCCGCTGTCGCCGCAGGCCGCGCAGGCGCTGCAGCGGCATACCTGGCCCGGCAACGTGCGCGAGCTGCGCAACGTGATCCAGCGCGCCAGCCTGCTCGCGCAGGGGCCGCGGATCGAAGTGGCCGACCTGAACCTGCCGCGCGCGCCGCAGCGGCCCATCGCGCAGGCGGACGAACCTGACCGCGCGCGCATCGTCGGCGCGCTGGAGCGCGCCGGCGGGGTCATCGCCCAGGCGGCGGCGGACCTGGGCCTGAGCCGGCAGGCGCTGTACCGGCGCATGGACCGCCACGGCATCCCGCGCGACTGACATGCACATGCTGAGAACCCGCTCCTTCACCTTCCGCCTGTTCCTGCGCCTGTTGCCGGTGCTGGGCCTGGCCGCGGCGCTGCCGTGGCTGCTGGCTTACTGGATGGACCGCGGCTGGGTGGTCACCGTGGTTTCCACGGTGCTGCTGCTGTCGCTGATGTGGTGGACGCTGCGCCGTGCCACCGCGCCGATCCGGTCGCTGCTGCGCTCGCTGGCGGGCATCACCAGCAGCTACCGCGACGGCGAGTACAACTTCGGCGTGCACTGGCGCGGCGACGACGAACTGGCGCAGCTGGTCAAGGCGCATGCCGAGCTCGGCGACGTGCTGCGCGAGCAGCGCCAGGCGCTGGTGCAGCGCGAGCTGCTGCTCGACACCATGGTGCAGAACACGCCGGTGGCGATGCTGCTGCTGGCCGATGGCGGCGACGGCGTGCAGCGCGTGGCGTTCTCCAACATCTCCGCGCGCAAGCTGCTGCACGGCGGCTGGAAGCTGGAAGGCAAGCGCATGCACGAGCTGCTGGAAAACATGCCGGTGGAGCTGCGCAATGCCATCGCCCGCGGCGGCGACAGCCTGTTCGCGGTGCGCGAGGCCGACGGCGACGAGGACGACGAGCAGATCTACCACCTGTCGCGGCGCAGCTTCCATCTCAACGGCCGCCCGCACGACCTGCTGCTGCTGCGCCTGCTCACCGCCGAGCTGCGGCGCCAGGAAGTGCAGACCTGGAAAAAGGTGATCCGCGTCATCAGCCACGAGCTCAACAACTCGCTGGCACCGATCGCCTCGCTCGCGCATTCGGGCGCCGAGCTGGTGCGGCGCGGGCGCATCGAGCGGCTGGAGGACATCTTCGGCACGGTGGAGGAACGCGCGCGGCACCTGGAGGGTTTCATCCGTGGCTACGCGCGCTTCGCAAAGCTGCCGCAGCCGCAGCTGCAGACCGTGGCCTGGGGGCCGTTCCTGCGCGGGCTGCAGCAGCAGATCCCGTTCCGCATGGTGCCGCCGCCCGAGGACCTGTGCAGCCGGGTCGATCCGGCGCAGTTCTCGCAGGCGCTGCTCAACCTGCTCAAGAACGCGCACGAGGCCAGCAGCGACAACGGCGTCACCGAGGACACGGTCGAGGTACGGCTGGCGCGGCTGCCGCATTGGCTGCGCATCGAGGTGCTGGACCGCGGCACCGGCATGAATGAAGCGGTGCTGCAGAACGCGCTGATGCCGTTCTACTCGACCAAGCGCAACGGCACCGGCCTGGGCCTGGCATTGACCCGCGAAATCGTGGAAGCGCACGACGGCCGCATCTCCCTGCAGAACCGCAACGACGGCGGTCTGTGCGTAACGCTGCTGCTGCCGGCAGGCGGCTGACCCGCGGCGGCGCGCCTGCCGCATCGCGCTAGCGTGCGTCGCCGGCGATGGCGGTTGCCGCGGTGGCTGCCGGCACCTGCCCGGCGTACCGATACCACGCGCCGCACCCGTATACCCGCGGCGCTGCCCGGCGCGCGTCGCCACCCGGCCGGCACTGCGGGCCGGCACTGCGATGGACGCCGCCAACAGTGGGCACTACGCGCACAACCGGTGCCGCCCGCGCATTGCCGCAGCGCCGCCACGGCCGGCAGGTCAGGCCTTCTTCTGCGGGCGCTTCCAGCCTTCGATGGTCTGCTGGCGGCTGCGCGCCACCGTCAGCCGGTCCTCCGGCGCATCGCGGGTGACCACCGAGCCGGCGGCGATGGTGGCGCCGTCGCCCAGCGTCACCGGCGCCACCAGCGAGCTGTTGGAGCCGACGAACACGCGGTCGCCGATACGGGTCTGGAACTTGTTCACGCCATCGTAGTTGCAGGTGATGGTGCCGGCGCCGATGTTGCTGCCGCTGCCGATCACCGCATCGCCCAGGTAGGTGAGGTGGTTGGCCTTGCTGCCCTTGCCCAGCGTCGCGTTCTTGGTCTCGACGAAGTTGCCCACGTGCACGCCGTCGGCCAGCACCGTGCCCGGGCGCAGCCGGGCGAACGGGCCGATCAGCGCGGCGCCGTCGCTGACCACGCCGTCCAGGTCGCAGTGCGGCCGCACCTGGGTGCCGGCACCGAGCTTGACGTCCTTCAGCCGTACGAAGGCGCCGATGGTGACGCCATCGCCCAGCTCGACCTCGCCCTCCAGCACCACGTTGGCGTCGATCTGCACGTCGCGGCCGACCTTGACCGTGCCGCGCTGGTCGAAGCGCGACGGATCGAGCAGGCGCACGCCCTGTTCGCACAGCGCACGCGCCGCGCGCAGCTGCCAGGCCCGCTCGAGCTGCGCCAGCTGCCAGGAATCATTGGCGCCCTCGGCTTCCTGCGGGTCGGCCACGTGCACCAGCAGCGCCGGGGTGTACTCGGCGGCCGCCGCGGCGAACACATCGGTCAGGTAGTACTCGCCCTGTGCGTTGGCGTTGGACAGGCCCGACAGCCAGCGCCGCAACGCGGTCGATTCGGCGGTGATGATGCCGGTGTTCACGGTGCGGATGCGCTTCTGCTCGTCGTTGGCATCCTTCTGTTCGACGATGGCCGCGACCTTGCCTTCGGCATCGCGCACCACGCGGCCGTAACCACCCGGGTCGTCGAGTTCGGCCACCAGCACCGCGAGCCGCGGCGCGTCGTGCAGCAGCGCGCGCAGGGTATCGGCACGGATCAGCGGCACGTCGCCGTACAGCACCAGCACCTGCGCGGTATCCGGTACCGCCGGCATCGCCTGCAGCACGGCGTGGCCGGTGCCCAGCTGCTGCACCTGCTCCGCCCAGGCCAGGTCGTCCTGGCCGGCGAAGGCGGCGCGCACGGCCTCGCCACCGTGGCCGTGCACCACGTGGATGCCGGCAGGCTGCAGCTGCCGCGCGGTCTCGATCACGTGCGCGAGCATCGGCCGCCCCGCGACCGGTTGCAGCACTTTGGGCAGGGCCGATTTCATGCGCTTGCCGGCGCCGGCGGCGAGGATGATGACGTGCAGCGGGTGGCTCATCGGCGGACTTCCGGTAATCGATGCAGGGATTCTAAGAAGGCACCGGCAGGCCGTCGAGCGCGGTGGCGCGCCACCACCGGGCATGTGCCTGGCAGGCCTGCGGCGCGCCTGCCGCCGGCCCCGTGCGTCAGGCGCATGATCGCCACGGGAAATCCCGCAGCTGGACGATGCCCCGCGCAGGGCGCGCGACCACTGCAGCGCACGTGCCCCGCGCGCGCCATGGGCATGCGGCCGCCGCCAGCGGGTAGCATGGGCGCCTTTCCCTGCCTGCGTTCATCCCGATGACCCTGTTGCGACAAGGCGGTCGCTATATCGCCGCCGGCCTGATGCAGTTGCTGCTGGACTGGCTGGTGTTCGTGGCGGCCACCGCCGCCGGCCTGCCGCCGGTGCCCGGCAACCTGCTCGGGCGCGGCAGCGGTGCCCTGCTCGGCTTCTGGCTCAATGGCCGCTACACCTTCCCGCGCGCGGACGGACGCCGCCACGGCTGGAAGCACTTCGCCCGCTTCCTCGCGTTGTGGCTGCTGATGACCGCCGCCAGCAGCGGGCTGCTGGCATGGACCACGCACGCGCTGGGGCTGCAGATGGCATGGCTGGCCAAGCCGCTGGTGGAAGGCGGGCTGGCGGTACTGAACTTCTTCCTGCTGCGCCACGTGGTCTACCGCTGACCGGAGCGATGCGCGTGCCGGGCAAGCCCGGCACCTGCGGGTGGGCAGCCAACGAAAAACGCCGGGCAAGCCCGGCGTTTTTCGTTACCTTGACCGCACCGTGCTCAGTGCTTGAGGTTGCGGCGCAGGCGCTCCAGCGCCTGCAGCTGCGCGGTGACTTCGGCCAGGCGCTGCTGCGCCTCGGCCAGCTCCATGGCTTCGCCACGGTTGGCCAGCACGCGCTCGGCTTCTTCCTTGGCCTTGCGCACCGCCGCCTCGTCGATGTCGGTAGCGCGGATGGCGGTGTCGGCCAGCACGGTCACGACCTGCGGCTGCACTTCCAGGATGCCGCCGGAGATGGCGAAGTCCAGGTGCTCGCCGGCGGCGGTGGTGACCACGACCTTGCCCGGCTTCAGGCGGGTGATCAGCGGCGCATGCTTGGGCGCGATGCCCAGCTCGCCCAGCTCACCGGTGGCCACGACCAGGGTCGCTTCGCCGCTGAAGATCTGCTGCTCGGCACTGACAATGTCGCAACGGATGGTGCTCATGGAACTCTCTTCGCCTGGTTGGGTGGGCCTGCGCCCACCGCAGGATGCCGCAGAGGCGGAGCGGACTCCGCCTCACGCCGGAATTAGGCCTTTTCGGCCATCTTCTTGGCCTTCTCGACCGCTTCTTCGATGCCGCCGACCATGTAGAACGCCTGCTCCGGCAGGTGGTCGTACTCGCCATCGACGATGGCCTTGAAGCCACGGATGGTTTCCTTCAGCGGCACGTACTTGCCCGGCGAGCCGGTGAACACTTCGGCCACGTGGAACGGCTGGCTGAAGAAGCGCTCGATCTTGCGCGCGCGCGACACGGCCTGCTTGTCTTCCTCGGACAGCTCGTCCATGCCCAGGATGGCGATGATGTCCTTCAGCTCCTTGTACTTCTGCAGGGTCTGCTGGACGCGCTGGGCGGTTTCGTAGTGCTCGTTGCCGATGACCTGCGGGTCCATCTGGCGCGAGGTCGAATCCAGCGGGTCCACCGCCGGGTAGATGCCCAGCGAGGCGATCGAGCGCGACAGGGTCACGGTCGAGTCCAGGTGGGCGAAGGTGGTGGCCGGCGACGGGTCGGTCAGGTCGTCCGCGGGCACGTACACAGCCTGGATCGAGGTGATCGAACCGGTCTTGGTCGAGGTGATGCGCTCCTGCAGGACGCCCATTTCCTCGGCCAGGGTCGGCTGGTAACCCACCGCCGACGGCATGCGGCCCAGCAGCGCGGACACTTCGGTACCGGCCAGCGTGTAGCGGTAGATGTTGTCGACGAACAGCAGCACGTCCTTGCCCTTGCCGTTGGCGTCCTTCTCGTCGCGGAAGTACTCGGCCATGGTCAGGCCGGTCAGGGCGACGCGCAGGCGGTTGCCCGGCGGCTCGTTCATCTGGCCGTACACCATCGCCACCTTGTCCAGGACATTGGAGTCCTTCATCTCGTGGTAGAAGTCGTTGCCCTCGCGGGTACGCTCGCCCACGCCGGCGAACACGGACAGACCCGAGTGCGCCTTGGCGATGTTGTTGATCAGCTCCATCATGTTGACGGTCTTGCCGACGCCGGCGCCGCCGAACAGGCCGACCTTGCCGCCCTTGGCGAACGGGCACATCAGGTCGATGACCTTGATGCCGGTTTCCAGCAGCTCGGTCGAGGACGACTGGTCTTCGTACGACGGCGCGGCGCGGTGGATTTCCCACGAATCGGAGGCGGCGACCGGGCCGGCCTCGTCGATCGGGCGACCCAGCACGTCCATGATGCGGCCCAGGGTGCCGGCGCCGACCGGCACCGAGATGGCGCGGCCGGTGTTGTTGGCGACCAGGCCACGCTTCAGGCCATCGGTGGAACCCAGCGCAATGGCACGGACGATGCCGTCGCCGAGCTGCTGCTGGACTTCCAAGGTGATGTCGGTGTTCTCGACCTTCAGCGCGTCGTACACCTTCGGCACGTCGCTGCGCGGGAATTCGACGTCGACGACGGCGCCGATGATCTGAACGATCTTGCCCTGACTCATTGCTGCATCCTCTAATTAAATGCTTTGACTGTGCGCGTCAGACTGCTGCCGCGCCGCCGACGATTTCGGAGATTTCCTGGGTGATCGCTGCCTGGCGGGCCTTGTTGTAGACCAGCTGCAGGGTTCCGATCAGCTTGTTCGCGTTGTCGCTTGCCGCCTTCATCGCCACCATGCGTGCCGCGTGCTCGGAAGCAACGTTCTCCAGCACGGCCTGGTACACCAGCGACTCGATGTAGCGCGTGATCACGTGCTCGAGCACGGTCGCGGCATCGGGTTCGTACAGGTAGTCCCAGTCGTGCGAGGCGACCTGCGTGTCGCTGGCCGGCAACGGCAGCAGCTGGTCGAAGGACGCCTTCTGCGTCATCGTGTTGATGAAGCGGTTGTAGACCAGGTACACGCGATCGACCTTGCCTTCGGTGAAGGCGTCGAGCATCACCTTGATCACGCCGATCAGCGTCTCCAGCTTCGGCTGGTCGCCGATGTGGGTGACGCTGCCGACCATGTTCACGTTGACCCGGCGGAAGAACACGCTGGCCTTCTGGCCGATGGTCACCATGTCGATCTCGGCGCCCTTTTCCTGCCAGCCGCGCATTTCGGCCACGGCCTTGCGGAACAGGTTGTTGTTCAGGCCGCCGGCCAGGCCGCGATCGGAGGAGATCACGATGTAACCCACGCGCTTGACGTTGTCGCGCTCGACCAGGAACGGATGCTGGAAGTCGGTGCTGGCCTGGGCCAGGTGGCCGATCACCTGCTTCATCGCCTGCGCGTACGGACGCGAGGTCTTCATCCGATCCTGCGCCTTGCGGATCTTGGAGGCGGAGACCATCTCGAGCGCGCGCGTCACCTTGCGGGTGTTCTGCACGCTCTTGATCTTGGTTTTGATTTCGCGTCCGCTTGCCATCTCTTATTCCCATGGAGCGGGGGCCTTCCCCCGCTGTGTCACAGTGAAGCGGGGCCAAGGCCCCGCTCTACGTGCGGCTTACCAGCTGCCGGTGGTCTTGAACTCGGAGATGCCCTTCTTGAAGGCGGCTTCGATCTCGTCGTTCCAGGCGCCGGTGGCGTTGATCTTGGCGGTCAGCTCGCCGGCGGTGTTGGCGAAGTGGGCGTGCAGGCCCTCTTCGAACGCCAGCAGCTTGTTGACCGGCACGTCGTCCAGGTAACCCTCGTTGACGGCGTAGATCGACAGCGCCTGGTTGGCGATGGACATCGGCGCGTACTGCTTCTGCTTCATCAGCTCGGTGACGCGCTGGCCACGCTCCAGCTGCTTGCGGGTGGCTTCGTCCAGGTCCGAGGCGAACTGCGCGAACGCCGCCAGCTCACGGTACTGGGCCAGCGAGATGCGGATGCCGCCGGACAGCTTCTTGATGATCTTGGTCTGGGCCGAGCCACCAACGCGCGACACCGAGATACCGGCGTTCACGGCCGGGCGGATGCCGGCGTTGAACAGGTCGGTTTCCAGGAAGATCTGGCCGTCGGTGATCGAGATCACGTTGGTCGGGACGAACGCGGACACGTCGCCGGCCTGGGTCTCGATGATCGGCAGCGCGGTCAGCGAACCGGTCTTGCCGGTGACCTTGCCCTCGGTGAACTTCTCGACGTACTCCTCGGACACGCGGGCTGCGCGTTCCAGCAGGCGCGAGTGCAGGTAGAACACGTCGCCCGGGTAGGCTTCGCGGCCCGGCGGACGCTTCAGCAGCAGCGAGATCTGGCGGTAGGCCACGGCCTGCTTGGACAGGTCGTCGTACACGATCAGCGCGTCTTCGCCGCGATCCATGAAGTACTCGCCCATGGTGCAGCCGGCGTAGGCGCTGATGTACTGCATCGCGGCCGACTCGGAAGCGGTGGCGGCCACGACCACGGTGTGGGCCAGCGCGCCGTTCTCTTCCAGCTTGCGCACGATGTTGGCCACGGTCGAGGCCTTCTGGCCGATCGCGACGTACACGCACTTGATGCCGGTGCCCTTCTGGTTGATCACCGCGTCGATCGCCATGGCGGTCTTGCCGGTCTGGCGGTCACCGATGATCAGCTCGCGCTGGCCACGGCCGATCGGGATCATCGAGTCGACCGACTTGTAGCCGGTCTGCACCGGCTGGTCGACGGACTTGCGCCAGATCACGCCCGGGGCAACGCGCTCCACCGGAGCGGTCAGCGAGGTGCCCAGCGGGCCCTTGCCGTCGATCGGCTCGCCCAGCGCGTTGACCACGCGGCCGAGCATTTCCGGACCCACCGGCACTTCCAGGATGCGGCCGGTGGTCTTGGCCACGTCGCCTTCGCGCAGGTGCTCGTAGTCGCCCAGCACCACGGCGCCGACCGAGTCGCGCTCCAGGTTCAGCGCCAGCGCGTAGGTGTTGTTCGGCAGCTCGATCATTTCGCCCTGCATCACGTCGGCCAGGCCGTAGATGCGCACGATGCCGTCGGACACCGAGGTCACGGTGCCTTCGTTGCGCGATTCCGCGGACAGCGCGACCTTCTCGATGCGGTTCTTGATCAGTTCGCTGATTTCGGAGGGGTTGAGCGTGGTAGCCATCGTCAAGTCCTAGTGCCGGCGATCAAGCCGGACGATAAGTGAATTCAGTTTGCGAGCGCGGTCTGCAGGCGCGACAGCTTGCCCTTGAGCGAACCATCGATGACCACGTCGCCGGCATCGATCACGGCGCCGCCGATCAGCGAAGCGTCCACCGCGGTCGACACCTCGACGTCGCGGCCGAAGCGGCGACGCAGCGCGAGCTTGATCTTTTCCAGCTCGTCGGCCGACAGCGCGGCCGCCGAGGTGACGGTGGCCTTGACCACGTTCTCGGCTTCGGCGCGCAGCTGGTCGAACAGGCCGGCGATCTCCGGCAGCTGCTGCAGGCGGTGCGATTCGGCCAGCAGGTTCAGGAAGCGGCCGTAGGTTTCGCCCGCCGCTTCCGGGGCCAACAGGGCCACGGCGTCGCCGCGGGCCAGCTCCGGATTGGACAGCAGGGCCGACACGCGCGGATCGGCGGCAACGCGGGCGGAGAACGCAAGCGCTTCGGACCACGGCGCGAACTTGCCTTCCTCGCGCGCAATCGCGAACGCGGCGCGGGCATACGGGCGGGCAAGCGTGAGGGCCTGGCTCATCTATCAGATCTCCGCGGCCAGCTCGTCGAGCAGCGCCTTGTGGGCGTTGGCGTCGATTTCGCGCTTGAGCAGCTTCTCGGCACCGGTCACGGCCAGCACGGACACCTGCTTGCGCAGGTCTTCGCGGGCGCGGTTGGCGGCGGCGTCGATTTCAGCCTGGGCCAGTTCTTTCTGGCGGTTGGCTTCGGCGATGGCTTCGTTCTTGGCGGCCTCGACGATCTGGTTGGCGCGGGCATGGGCCTGGTCGATGATCTCGTTGGCCTTGCCACGGGCTTCCTTCAGCGCCTCGTTGACCTTCACTTCCGCCTGGGCCAGGTCTTTCTGGCTGCGATCGGCCGCGGCGAGGCCTTCGGCGATCTTCTGCTGGCGCTCTTCGATGGCCTTCATCAGCGGCGGCCAGATCTTGGTCGCGATGATCCAGATCAGCGCGGCAAAGGCCAGTGCCTGTGCAAAGAGGGTGAGATTGATATTCATGGGTTAGCTCGATCGCTGGTGTCGGGGTGGTTGCGCCGCCGTGGCGGCGCAACCGGACCTTCATCCGAAGCCGGATGCCCGCAGGCACCCGGCCGTCTCACTTCAGCTGGATCAGCCCGCCAGCTTGGCGGCTTCGGCCAGCAGGGCAGCGGCCAGCGGGTTGGCGAAGGCCAGCAGCAGGCCGACGGCGACCGAGATGATGAACGCGGCGTCGATCAGGCCGGCGGTGATGAACATGCGGACCTGCAGGACCGGGATCAGTTCCGGCTGGCGGGCAGCCGATTCCAGGAACTTACCAGCCATGATGGCCAGACCCAGACCGGCGCCCAGCGCGGCCAGGCCGATCATGATGCCGACGGCAAGGGCGGTGGAGCTCTGAACTTGGGCGAGATTGGTCAGGACGGCGAAGTACATGGTTTTCTCCGAGAACTAAGGGTAGCTAAGGGTGATGAAACGGATGAAGGTTGGAACTGGTTGAAGCTTGTAGCTTAGTGGCTGTCTTCCGACAGGCTCAGGTACACGATCGACAGCATCATGAAAATGAAGGCCTGCAGCGGAATCACCAGCAGGTGGAACAGCATCCAGCCCAGGCCGAATACGCCACCGGCAACAGCACCGAACAAGCCGGCGCCGCCCAGCACCCAGATCAGCAGGAAGACGATCTCGCCGCCGAACATGTTGCCGAACAGTCGCATCGCCAGGGAGATCGGCTTGCTCAGCCACTCGACGATGTTGAGGATCAGGTTGAACGGCATCATCCACTTGCCGAACGGGGCGGTCAGGAACTCCTTGACGAAGCCGACCAGGCCCTTGGAACTGAGCGAGAAGAAGACCATCAGGAAGAACACGCTGATCGACATGCCCAAGGTGGCATTGACGTCGGCGGTCGGCACCGGCTTCCAGTAGTGGACGCCCGCCCATTCCAGCGGCTTGGCGATGAAGTCGGCCGGGATCATCTTGATGAGGTTCATCAACAGGATCCAGAAGAAGATGGTGATCGCGATCGGCGTCACCAGCTTGCTCTTGCCGTGGTAGGTGTCCTTGGCCTGGCGGTCGACGAACTCCAGGCAGATTTCAACGAACGCCTGCCACTTGCCCGGCACGCCAGCGGTGGCCTTGCGGGTGGCCATCCAGAAGGCGAACACCATCAGCAGGCCCATCAGCACCGCGGTGACGACGGTATCGACGTGGATGGTCCAGAAGCTGCCGCCGTCCCCGACCTTGGCGGTCAGGTTCTGCAGGTGATGCTGGATATAGGTGGTAGGGGTTAGAGCCTCGCCCGCCATGAGTCCGGATACCTTTTGTGAATTCGATCAACGCCTGGCCAGAGCCAGAACCTGGAACATCAGCGCCACTGGAATCGCTGCCAGCAGGGCCAAGGGAGGAAGCCGCCACCAGACGAACGCCATTGCCAGCACGGCGACAATCAGCACGATCTTCAGCGCGAACCCCAGGAACATGCGGATCATCGCCGAACCGGCGGCCTGAACGCCGCCGCCGAGTCCCACCCATGCCGCCAGCACCGTCCCCGCCACCACCGCCACGCCGGAAACCAGCGCGCCCAGGGCGTACTTCGGCCCCAACAGCAGGAAGGCCAGCGCGAGGACAACCACTGCGACCAGCGGGTACACCGCGGCACGCAGCATCAGCCGCCGACCCGCATCAACGGAGTTCAGCACGTGGAATGTCCTGCTTCATGGAACAAGGAGATCTGGCGGCGCCGGGGGCGCCTCGTCGAGCCGCGAAAGTATAGCAGCGGGACATTTTGCGAGACAACCGCCACAAGCCGCCCCCCTGCGGATCGCAAGTTGCGGCATTTACTGGAATTTTCAGCCGTCCCGGGTTAGGGCGGGCGAATCCCGTTTTTGCGCTGCAACATGCGGAACTTCGGCCGCGGCGGCGGGTCACACCTGCACGTCCGCCGCCATTACCTCGTCGATGTGCGCGACGGACGCACCGGGCGAGGTGGCCCGCCCAGGGCCACCTCGCCGCATTTTGCACACCGCGTGCACTCCGCGGTCACGCAGGTGCCACATCGCTTCGGCCACGGTAGCCGCTCCCTGATTTCCTACACGGAGCGAACCGAACGATGCGCCTCCCCCCGCACCTCACGACCTGCGCCTCCTGCGCGCTTGCCCTGGCCCTGCTGCAGGCCGCGCCCGCCCACGCCGCGGACGGCGATCCGCGCTTCACCCTGCGCCTGGGCGCGATGAACATCGATTCGTCCAATACCCTGCGCGGCAGCGGCACGGTCGGCGGCCAGGAACTGGCCTTCGACGAGGATTTCGACCTGGGGGGCAAGGAATGGGAGCCGCGCGTGGACGGCCTGTTCCGCATCAGCGAGCGCCAGCGGCTGATCTTCGATTACTTCCGCTACGACAAGGACCGCCGCCAGGCGCTGGGCGAGAGCATCAGCTTCGACGGCACCACGGTGCCGGCCGGCAGCTTCGTCAAGGGCAACCTGAAGTACCAGGTGGCCAGCCTGGTCTACGACTACGCGGTGGTCGACGGCGAGCGTTTCGACCTTGGCCTGCAGCTCGGCGCCGAGTACGCCAAGGTGGACGCCAACGCCTATGCCGACCTCGGCCAGCTGTACCAGGGCCAGGTGCTCGACGAGAAGACCGACGGCATTGCCCCGGTGGTCGGCGCGCGCCTGACCTTCACCCCGTCCGAGCACTGGCTGATCAACCTGCAGGGCCAGTACCTCAACACGCGCTGGGGCAACTTCGATGACTACGAAGGCGACCTGAGCCGCGCCAACGCCATCGTGCAGTACAACGTCAACCCGAACTTCGGCATCTTCGCCGGCTACGACTGGTTCAAGCTCGACGTCGACCGCAAGGGCAGCGACGGCCTCATCGGCCTGAAGCAGGAATTCAAGGGCCCGCTGGTCGGCGTGAGCCTGTCGTTCTGACCCGGCCGGTCACGGCATGCGTGGCGGCGGGCCATGCCCGCCAGGCGCCATGCGGGCAACGCGCACCGCGCGGCATGGCAACGCGTCCCGGCACCGATGGCAGGCCTACAGCAGCCTGCCTTCGGCATCGGTGGCCGGCGCCGGGAACATCTGCGCCGCGACGCAGAGGTAATCCGCCAGCGGCATCTGCCCGATGCTGGCGCGGCGCTGGTCCACCTGTTCCGGCGCTTCCATGGCCTTGGGCTGCCACCTGCCGCCGATGGCGGCGAGCTGGCTGCCGTAACGCTGCGGCTTGCCGGCGTTCACCAGCACCCGGTCGGTCAGCAGGGCGAATTCGCGCGATGAGACCTCGCCGCTGGCCAACCGCGGCGCCAGCCCGTCCAGCACCTGCCGCTGCAAGCCGGCATCGGCGTCGGCGTGCTGCACCAGCAGCCAGGCCGCGCGCAGGCCATCCACGCCAACCGCGCGCACGTCCGGCAGTCCCCATGATCGGCGACCACCTGCCTGATCTTCGCCAGGTTCGCCGCGTCCACCGCAAGCATCTTCTCGACCATCGCCTGCGACCAGTCGCCGTCGCGCGCCTGCTGGTCCAGGCGCGCCATTTCCAGCAGTTGTTCGCGCAACCGCGGTTCGGACGGCTCGATGCCGGCGCTCCTGCGCGCCAGTGCCTGTTCGCGCAGCCTGTCCGCCTCCACGAATGGCGCCGCACCCGGGCATTGCAGCAGCGCCGCCTCCAGCTGCGGGTCCGCCTCCTCCACCTCCTCCGCCAGCGCACCGCCCGCACCTGCCAGCCACACCGCCGCCACGATCGCTCGCCACATTTCCCTGTTCCTCCGGACGCCGGAAACGACGACGCCCCGGTGAAGGGGCGTCGCGTGGATCACTTCTTCTTCGGGAGGTACAGGTCGGTGATGGTGCCGTCGTAGATCTCCGAAGCCATCGCCACCGATTCGCTCAGCGTCGGGTGGGCGTGGATGGTGTGGCCGATGTCCTCGGCCTCGGCACCCATCTCGATGGCCAGGCCGATTTCGGCCAGCAACTCACCGGCATGCACACCGACGATGGCACCGCCGATCACACGATGGGTCTCTTCGTCGAAGATCAGCTTGGTGAAGCCCTCGGTGCGGCCGATGCCGATGGCGCGGCCGCTGGCCGCCCACGGGAACTTGGCCACGCCGACCTTCAGCCCCTTGGCCTTGGCCTCGGTCTCGGTGACGCCGACCCAGGCGATCTCCGGGTTGGTGTAGGCCACCGACGGGATCACCCGCGCCACCCACTCCTTCTTCTCGCCGAATGCGACTTCCGCGGCCAGCTTGCCCTCGTGCGTGGCCTTGTGCGCCAGCATCGGGTTACCGACGATGTCGCCGATGGCGAAGATGTGCGGGACGTTGGTGCGCATCTGCCGGTCGACCGGGATGAAGCCGCGGTCGGTCACCTCCACGCCGGCCTTGTCGGCATCGATCTTCTTGCCGTTCGGCGCGCGACCCACGGCCACCAGCACGCGGTCGAAGGTGCCGCTTTGCATCGCCGGCTTCTCGCCCTCGGTGGCGGCCTCGAAGGTCACGGTGATGCCCTTCCTGTCGGCGGTGACGCCCGAGGCCTTGGTCTTCAGGTGCACTTCGATGCCCTGCTTCTTCAGGCGCTCGGCCAGCGGCTTGACCAGGTCCTTGTCGGCGCCCGGCATCAGCTGGTCCATGAACTCGACCACGGTGACCTGGGCACCCAGCGCGCCGTACACGGTGGCCATTTCCAGGCCGATGATGCCCCCGCCCACGACCAGCAGCGACTTCGGCACGTCGGCCAGTTCCAGCGCGTCGGTGGAGTCCATCACGCGCTTGTCGTCCCACGGGAAGTTCGGCAGCTTCACCGCCTGCGAGCCGGCGGCGATGATGCACTGCTCGAAGCGCAGCAGCTGGGTCTTGCCGTCGTCGCCGGTGATCTCCAGTTCGTTGGCCGAAACGAATTTCGCCACGCCCTGCACGGTGCGCACCTTGCGCTGCCTGGCCATGCCGGCCAGGCCCTTGGTCAGCTGGCCGACTACCTTTTCCTTGTACTCGCGCAGCTTGTCCAGGGTGATCTTCGGCTTGCCGAAGGCGATGCCCAGTTCTTCGGCATGCGCGGCATGGTCGATGATCTCGGCCGCATGCAGCAGCGCCTTGGACGGAATGCAGCCGACGTTGAGGCAGACGCCGCCGAGGCTGGCGTAGCGCTCGACCAGCACCGTGTCCATGCCCAGGTCGGCCGAACGGAACGCGGCGGTATAGCCGCCCGGGCCGGCGCCCAGCACCACCATGCGGCACTCGATGTCGGCGGCGCGGCCGGTCGACGGCAGCGCCCGCGCGGCCACGGCCGGGTCCGGTGCGCGGTGCGACGGGGTCACCGGCGGCTTGCTGCCCGGCGCCACGTTGCCGGCGCCCGCCGCGGGCGTGGCGCCCTGCGCGTCCAGCACCACCACCACGTCGCCCTCGGACAACTTGTCGCCGAGCTTGACCTTGATCTCCCTGACCACGCCGGCGGCGGTGGACGGCACTTCCAGCGTGGCCTTGTCCGATTCCAGCGTCACCAGCCCCTGGTCCTTCTTCACCGTGTCGCCCACGGCCACCAGGATCTCGATCACCGGCACGCCGCTGTAGTCGCCGATGTCCGGCACCTTGATCTCGACCGGGCCACCGCTTGCGGCCGGGGCCGGAGCCGCCGGCGCGCTCACCGCCGCCGGCGCGGCCGCAGCCGCGGCGGCTGGCTGCGCGGCGGGAGCCGGCGTCGCGGCGGGGGCGGCAGGCGCAGGTGCGGCGGCCGCGCCTGCGGCTTCCAGCACCACCACCACATCGCCCTCGGACAGCTTGTCGTCGAGCTTGACCTTGATCTCCCTGACCACGCCGGCGGCGGTGGACGGCACTTCCAGCGTCGCCTTGTCCGATTCCAGCGTCACCAGGCCCTGGTCCTTGGCCACCGTGTCGCCCACGGCCACCAGGATCTCGATCACCGGCACGTTGCTGTAATCGCCGATATCGGGGACTTTGACTTCAATCGTGTTCGCCATCTTTCAAGTCCTCGGGATCAGAGCAGCACGCGGCGCATGTCGGCCAGCACCTGCGACAGGTACGTGGTGAAGCGCGCGGCCAGGGCGCCGTCGATGACGCGGTGGTCGTAGCTCAGCGACAGCGGCAGCAGCAGCTTCGGCGCGAACTCCTTGCCGTTCCAGACCGGCTGGATCGAGGACTTGGAGACGCCCAGGATGGCCACTTCCGGGGCATTGACGATCGGGGTGAACGCGGTGCCGCCGATGCCGCCCAGCGAGCTGATCGAGAAGCAGCCGCCGCTCATCTCGGCCGGGCCCAGCTTGCCGTCGCGCGCCTTCTTCGCCAGTTCGCCGGTTTCCTGCGCGATCTGCACCACGCCCTTCTTGTCCACGTCGCGGATGACCGGCACGACCAGGCCGTTCGGCGTGTCGGCGGCAAAGCCGATGTGGAAGTACTTCTTCAGGGTCAGGTTCTCGCCGCTGGCATCCAGCGAGGCGTTGAACTCGGGGAACTTCTTCAGCGCCGCGGCGCTGGCCTTGATCAGGAACGCGAGCATGGTCAGCTTGATGCCGGCCTTCTCATTCTCCTTGTTCAGCGCCACGCGCAGCGCTTCCAGGTCGGTGATGTCGGCCTGGTCGAACTGGGTGACGTGCGGAATCATCGCCCAGTTGCGCGCCAGGTTGGCACCGGAAATCTTCTTGATCCGCGACAGCGGCTGCACTTCGGTCTCGCCGAACTTGCTGAAGTCCACCTTCGGCCACGGCAGCAGGTTCAGGCCACCGCCGGCGGCCACCGGGGCGCCGGCCACGGCAGCACCGCCACCGGTCAGCGCGCCCTTGACGAACTTCTGCACGTCGGCCTTGGTGATGCGGCCGCCCTTCTCGGTGCCGGCCACCTGGGCCAGATCCACGCCCAGCTCGCGGGCGAACACACGCACCGCCGGGCTGGCGTAGGGCACGTTGGACGGCAGCACGCCCTCGGCGTTGAACTGCACCGGCGGGCTGGCCGGCTTGCTGGCGGCCAGCACGGCTTCCTGCGCGATTTCGCGCTGGGCCAGCTTGTCCGCCACCGGGGCCACGGCCACCGGCTCGACCCTGGCGCCGGTCTCGGCG
This sequence comes from Stenotrophomonas acidaminiphila, assembly GCA_002951995.1. Lineage (NCBI taxonomy): Bacteria > Pseudomonadati > Pseudomonadota > Gammaproteobacteria > Lysobacterales > Lysobacteraceae > Stenotrophomonas > Stenotrophomonas acidaminiphila. The sequence goes on along the minus strand of CP019797.1, from coordinate 484,773 downwards.
GTCGGCTCGACCTTGGCCGGTGCGGCCGGCGCGGCGGCGGCGGCCGGCTTTGCGCTCTCCTCGGCCACTTCGATCAGCGCCACGACCTTGCCCTCGGACAGGGTGTCGCCGACCTTGACCTTGATTTCCCTGACCACGCCGGCCACGGCCGACGGCACTTCCATGGTCGCCTTGTCCGATTCCAGCGTGACCAGGCCCTGGTCCTTCATGACCGTATCACCGACGGCGACCAGCACTTCGATCACCGGGATGTCGCTGTAGTCACCGATATCGGGGACAACTGCTTCCTTGATTTCGGCCATGAAACTACTCCAGCAACAGTGAGGGAAACTCCTATTGTGGCGCCAGTGCGGCGCAGCGCCAACCGCCGCCCGTGGATTCGCATACGTATGTCCGCGGACAGGGACGGGCCATGGCAGGCCAGGCGCGGCTGCGCACGCCCGCCGCGCGGGCATCACCGGCCAGGCGCCTGTCCCGGCCTGTCTCCACGGCCAGGCACTGCGGAAATGGACTGTTCCGCCACCGGCAGCCACGGCGCCAGCCGGCGCCATTCATCCAGCAGCCGCGCGAACGACCAGGCGGCGTTGGCCGGGCTGGTGGACGGCAGCGCCAGCACGGTCACTCCATGTCCGGCGGGCAACGCGGGGTGCACATGGCGTTCGAACGCCTGCGCCGCCGCGGCGCCGTTGCAGGCGATCGCGCGCAGATGCGGCAACCGCCCGAGCAGTTCCGGCAGCGGGTTGGCGACTTCGCTGCCACGGACGATGGCCGCGTCCAGGCTGCCGCGCCGCCGGCACCGGCCGATCACGTCCCACAGGCCGACACCGGCCTGCTGCAGCCGGGCCAGTCGCAATGGATAGTCCAGTGCCGGGTCGAAACCGCACAGTGCCCCCATCAGCGGCCAGAAGCGATTGCGCGGATGCGCGTAATAGCGCGCCGCCTGCAGCGAAGCCATGCCCGGCATCGAACCGAGCACGAGCACGCGGCAGTGCGCGTTCACCTGCGCAGGCAACCCCAGCAGCAGTGTTTCGTTCGTCACGCGCGACCCAACTCCATGAATGATCCTGCCGCAGCCGCGCCCGCCATTCCGGGCGTGGCGCCATTTTCGCTGAACGACACAGCATGAGGGCATTGGCGCGTACGGATCGATTCATCCTGCCGCGGCGAGGATGGGCGCGCCCCGAGCGAGGGCCTCGATAACAACGCAATCCCGAGAGCACTACGAGGAGTCACCCCATGCGTACCATCAAGATCATGAGTTTCGCCGTCCTGGGCGCCCTGGCGCTGTCGCCCGCCGCGTTCGCGCAGGACGCCGGCGCCGCGCCGGCCGATACCGCCTCCGGCAAGCGCTTCGCCGTCGTCGGCGGCGTGACCCTGCTGCAGCCCAAGAGCGGCCCGGCCACCGGCATCGACAAGGTCGACGGCGGCCCGGCGCCGACGCTCAGCGCCAGCTATTACTTCAACGACAACGTCGCGGTCGAACTGTGGGGCGCGGCGGACAAGTTCGACCACCGCGTGCGCACCAGCGGCGGCGCCAAGGCCGGTACGGTCGAGCAGCAGCCGCTGGCGCTGAGCGCGCAGTACCACTTCGGCGCGGCCGACAACGTGTTCCGTCCGTTCGTGGGCGCGGGCTACTACGAGTCGAACTTCAGCAACGAGAAGATCGACGGCCTGGGCGCCAGCGGCGACCACGTGGGCCTGCGCACCGCCAAGGGCGCCATCGGCACGGTCGGCGTGGACATGAACATCAACTCCACCTGGTTCGCCCGTGCCGACGCGCGCTACATGCATGCGCGCCCGGAACTGAGCGTGGCCGGTAGCGGCACCGGCGAGAAGCTCAAGCTGGACCCGTGGACCGTGGGCTTCGGCATCGGCGCCCGCTTCTGATCCAGCCCGCAAACGGTGCCAACGGCAGGCACGGACCGTCCGCGGTCCGTGCCTGTCGCGTTCATGGCCCCCGGCGCTGCGCCAGCAAGGTCATGGGGTACCGTCGTCGCCCCACTGCAGGGTGCGGTAATCGAAGCCCGACTGCAGCCGCGGCTTGACGATCTCGAAGAACGGGGACACGTCGAAATCGCGCGGCGTGTACAGGCTGTAGTTGCGGATATGCAGGATCTCGCGCTGCTGCTGGCGGCCGCCGGCATGGCCAAGCACGGTCTCGATCCCGGGCAGGATCGGGTAGCGGATCGACTCGAACGCCTGCGCCAGCAGGGTCGAGCAGATCGCCTTGGTCGGCTCGCCGCTGCCCAGCGCGATCATGCGCCGGCGCATGTGCCCGGGCACCGGCGGCAGGATCAGGTAGCGCGCCAGGTCGAACACGTTCTTCAGGTCGTAGCTGTAGCCGATGCGCGCGCGCATGAAGCCGACCAGCTGGTCGATGACCGGCGGCGGCAGTCCGTGCGCGCGGCAGATGCGGGTATGCACGTCACTGAACGCGTCCAGCGGCACCCGCCGCACACCCGCTTCCACGTCCACGTCGATCAACATCGGCCGCCGCGGCCCGCCCGGCTCCAGCGCTTCCTCGCCGATATACAGCGCCGCGTGCGACCAGGTGGACTGGGTGAGGTACTTGATGACGGTGGAGAAGCGGCTGTTGCCCTCCACCAGCAGCACGTCGCCACGGCGCAGGGTGCGCGCCAGCAGCTGCGGGCCACTGGTGGGCGGATGCGCCTGCCGGCGCCGCGGCTGTGCCAGGAAATGCGCCATGCGGCGCCCGGCAAAACGCAGCAATCCCATCCCTGCCCTCCGCGAAAGCGTGGGGGGAAGCCTAGCCCCCGCCGCCGCCGCCGCCGCACAACCGCTCGGCGCATGGCGGCGGCGCGTTGCGGCGGCGCCTTGCGCGGCGTGCGCCAGCGGCATGTTGCCCGGCGCTACGCCAGGAGCAGGCCCGCGTGCTTGCGGAATCCAGCGGCGTCACACCTGCGCCGGCGGCGCGCAGGGCGCCGCCGCACGCGCGGGCCGGCAGTGCGCGGTTCGCGCTCAGAACGCCGGCAGCACCGCACCCTTGTACTTGTGCTCGATGAAGGCCTTCACTTCCGGGCCGGTCAGCGCCTTGGCCAGCTTCTGCACGCGCGCGTCGTCGCGGTTGTCCGCGCGCGCGACCAGGAAATTCACGTAGGGCGAATCCTTGCTTTCGATCGCCAGCGCGTCACGGGTCGGGTCGAGCCCGGCGTCGAGCGCGTAGTTGGTGTTGATCAGCGCCAGGTCGACCTGGTCGAGCACGCGCGGCAGCATCGCCGAGTCCAGCTCGCGGAACTTGAGCTGCTTGGGGTTGTCGACGATGTCGCGCTGGGTGGACAGCGCGTTGGATGGATCCTTCAGCTTGATGACGCCGGCCTTGTCCAGCAGGATCAGCGCGCGGCTGTTGTTGCTCGGGTCATTGGGAATGACCACGTCGGCACCGGCCGGCAGCTCGGCCAGCGACTTGACCCGGCGCGAATAGGCGCCGAACGGCTCGATGTGCACGCCGACCACGGTCACCAGCCGGGTCTTGCGGTCGCGGTTGTAGGCATCCAGGTACGGCTCGGTCTGGAAATAGTTGGCATCCACCTGTTTCTGCACCAGCTGGTCGTTGGGCTGCACGTAGTCGTTGAACACGCGCACGTCCAGGGTGACGCCCTGCTTCTGCAGGATCGGCTTGACCACTTCCAGGATCTCGGCGTGCGGCACCGCGGTGGCGGCCACCACCAGCCGGGATTCGTCGGTGGCGGGCTTGCCGCAGGCCGCCAGCGCCAACACGGCGGCAGCGGCGAGCAACGGACGGAACAGGGAAGTCTTCATCGGTATTCCAGTGCGGGAAGGGGAGCCGCTCAACGGCGAGTGTAGTGGCGTACTAGGCGGTCGCCCAGCATCTGCAGCAGCTGCACCAGCACCAGCAGCAGCACCACCGTGACCAGGGCCACGTCGGTGTGCGAACGCTGGTAGCCGTCGCGGAACGCCAGGTCGCCGAGCCCGCCCGAGCCGATCGCGCCGCCCATGGCGGTGAAGCCGATCAGGGCGATGGTGGTGACCGTGGCGCCGGCGATCAGCCCCGGCCGCGCTTCGGGCAGCAGCACCTTGAACACCAGCTGCGCGGTAGTGGCGCCCATGGCCTGGCTGGCCTCGATCACGCCGCGGTCGACCTCGCGCAGCGCCGTCTCGACCAGCCGCGCGTAGAACGGCGCGGCGCCGACCACCAGCGGCAGGATCGCGCCGCGCACGCCCAGCGAGGTGCCCATCAGCGCCAGCGTCACCGGGATCAGCACGATCATCAGGATGATGAAGGGCACCGAGCGCAGCACATTCACCACGAGCGCGGTGAGCCCGTACAGCAACGGGCGGCGGTGCAGCTGCGGCGAGCCGGTGAGGAACAGCAGCACGCCCAGCGGCAGGCCGATGGCCAGGGTCAGCGGCAGCGAGCCGGCCAGCATCAGCAGCGTGTCGACGGTGGCCTGGCCGATGTCGGCCCATTTGCCGGCATCCAGGTGGCGGAAGAAGCCGTCGGTGGTGGTGGCGATCATCGACGCAGTTCCTCCACGTGCACGCCGGCCTCGACGAAACCGGCCTGGGCGGCGTTCTGGTCGCCGCCCACCAGGGCGACGGTCAGCTGCCCGTAGGGCGTGTCCTTGATCCGGTCGATGCGGCCGGACAGGATGTTGTAGTCCACCCCGGTCTGCCGCGCGATGCGGCCCAGCAGCGGTTCGTAGGTACCGTCGCCGAGGAAGGTCAGGCGCACGATGCGCCCGCCCACGGCGGCGAAATCACGGTGCAGTTCACCCTCGTCCACGTGCTCGGATTCGGACACGAAGCGGCGCGTGGTCGGGTGCTGCGGATGCAGGAACACCTCGCTCACCGGCCCGCTCTCGACCAGGCGGCCGGCATCGAGCACCGCCACCCGGTCGCAGACCCGGCGGATCACGTCCATTTCGTGGGTGATCAGCACGATGGTCAGGCCCAGTTCGCGGTTGATCTTCGCCAGCAGCGCCAGCACCGAGGCGGTGGTCTGCGGGTCGAGCGCGCTGGTGGCCTCGTCGCACAGCAGGATCTTGGGCGCGGTAGCCAGCGCGCGGGCAATGCCCACCCGCTGCTTCTGCCCGCCGGACAGCTGTGCCGGGTACTTGGCCGCGTGCGCTTCCAGGCCGACGGTATGCAGCAGCTCGGCCACGCGTGCGTCGATCCGCGCCTTCGGCGTGCCGGCCAGCTCCAGCGGGAAGGCGACGTTGCCGGCCACGGTGCGCGCCGACAGCAGGTTGAAGTGCTGGAAGATCATGCCGATGCGCCGGCGCAGCGCGCGCAGCCCCTCGGCGTCGAGCGCGGTGGCATCCTGGCCGTCGATCAGCACGCGGCCGCCGCTGGGTTCCTCCAGGCGGTTGATCAGGCGGATCAGGGTCGACTTGCCGGCCCCCGAATGGCCGATGATGCCGAACACCTCGCCGGCGCCGATCGCCAGGTCGAGCGGATGCAGCGCGGTGATCGCGCGGCCGTCCACGGCATAGGATTTGTGCAGGTTCTGGAACTCGATCACGGCCAGGCAGCGGGCGGACGGAAGGGCGGCAAGCCTAGCAGCGCCGCGGCCGCGGCGCCTGCACGGGCAGGGGGAATCTTATTCCTTTTGGTTCTATGCATGCCCGGACGGCCGTCAGGGGTGGTCCACCTGCCCCGCCCGCCGCGCGTGCTGGACCCGCTCGCGGTGCAGCAGGTACAGGCCGCTGGCGACGATGATCGCCGCGCCGACCCAGGTCATGCGATCCGGCAGCACGCCCCACAGCAGCAGGTCCCAGCCGATCACCCAGACCAGCCCGGTGTATTCCAGCGGCGCGATCATCGACGCCTGCCCCAGCTGGAAGGCGCGGGTCAGCGCGATCTGCCCCAGCGCGCCGGCCAGGCCCATGCCGGCGATCAGCCCGGCGTGCCGCCACTGCAGCGGTTGCCACTGCGGCCACGCCAGCAGCCCGGCGCCGATCGCCATGATCAGCAGGAACCAGACCACCATGGACTGTGGCGTATCGGTGCGGGTCAGCAGGCTCACCGTCACCGCGGCGATGGCATAGGCGGTTGCCGCCAGCAGCACCATCAGCCCCGGCAGCGAGATGAAGCCGTCCACGCCCGGGCGCAGGACCACCAGCACGCCGACCAGGCCGACGCCGATCGCGACCCAGCGCCGCGGCCCCACCCGCTCGCCCAGCAAGGGCACCGACAGCGCGGCCACCAGCAGCGGCGCGACGAAATAGATCGAATAGGCGGTGGACAGCGGCAGGCTGCGCAGCGCGTAGACGAAGCAGCCGATCATGGCCATGCCCAGCGCGCCGCGCAGCAGGTGCAGGCCCCAGCGCACCGGGATCAGCGAGCGCGGGCCGGCAGTGGCCAACACCCACACCAGGACGAACGGCAGCGAAGCGGCGCCGCGCAGCATGGTGACCTGCAGGGTCGGGTAGCTGGCCGACAGCAGCTTCATGCCGGCGTCCATCAGCGAAAAGAAGGCGACGGCGGACAGCATCCACGCCACGGCGGCGGCGGGGGAGCGCGGAACGGGGGAGGATGAAACGGACATGGCGCGATTATCGCAGGCCACGCCGGCAACCGCCGCCGCGGTGCCGTTATGCTCGCCGCATCTTCCGCCGGAGCCGGATGCATGCCTGTCGCTTCCACCCCGCTTCGCTGCCTGGCCCCACTGGCCCTGTCCCTGGCCTGCGCGACGGCCGCCGCGCAGGCGCCTGCGGCCACCGACCTGGCGCGGCTCGATGGTTTCGCCCTCGGGCTGGAGGCGGCCGGACGCTTTTCCGGCGTGGTGCTGGTCGCACACGACGGCCAGGTGGTGTTCGAGAAAGCCTACGGCCTGCGCGACGAGACCGGCGAGGCGCCGCTGCGCACCGATGACCGCCTGAACCTGGCGTCCGCCGGCAAGATGTTCACCAGCGTGGCGATCCTGCAGCAGGTCGCTGCCGGCCGCATCACCCTGGACAGCCACGTCGGCGAGGTGCTGGAGGACTACCCCAACCGCGCCTTCGCCGACACGGTGACGGTGCGGCAGCTGCTCACCCACACCGCCGGCGCCGGCGACGTGGACGAACTGTTCGGCGCCGAACATGCGGCCGAGCGCGCGCGGCTGCGCAGCGCCGCCGACATCATCGCCCTGCACGGCCGGCGCGCGCCGGAGTTCGCCCCGGGCACGCAGCAGAAATACGGCAACTATGGCTACGTGGTGCTGGGGCGGATGGTCGAGGTACTGTCCGGGCAGGACTTCGAGTCCTACGTCCGCGCGCATGTGCTGGCGCCGGCCGGGATGACCCGCACCGGCTTCGTCGACTGCGACGCCCCGGCACCGGACCTGGCGGCGGGCTATGCGGAAGTCGAAGGCCGGCGCGTGCGCAACTGCGCCACGCTGCCGGCGCGCGGTTTCGCCGCCGGCGGGCAGGTGGCGCCGGCCGGCGACCTGCTGCGCTTCGTGCAGGCCCTGCGCGACGGCCGGCTGCTGCCCCTGCCGCTGTTCAGGCAGGCGACCACGCCGCAGCACGAGTTCATGGGGCTGGGTTTCTTCGCCACGGGCTACGGCCCGGGCGTGCCCGAACGCGACTTCCGCTGGGGGCATGGCGGCAGCGCCGACGGCATCTGCACCGACGTGCGCAGCTACCCGCATACCGGCGAAACCGTGATCGTGCTGTCCAACAAGGACGCGCCGGCCTGCTTCGCGGTATCCAACCTGCTGCATGCGCAGTGGAAGGACGCGCCCTGACGACGGCGCCACCGGGCGATCGCCTAGAATGGCCGCTGTTTTTCCGCCAGGAGCTCTCCCATGCCTTCCTTCGACGTCGTGTCCGAAGTCGACAAGCACGAACTGACCAACGCCATCGACCAGGCCAACCGCGAGCTGTCCACGCGCTTCGATTTCAAGGGCGTGGACGCGAAGTTCGAGCAGGAGGGTGACGCGCTGATCAAACTGGCCGCGCCCAGCGATTTCCAGCTCAAGCAGATGGCCGACATCCTCAAGCAGCGCCTGGCCGCGCGCGGCATCGACTTCCGCTGCATGGAGTTCGGCGACATCGAAACCAACCTCGGTGGCGCGCGCCAGCAGGTCAAGGTCAAGCAGGGCATCGAGCAGAAGCTGGCCAAGCAGATCGCGGCGAAGATCAAGGAGTCCAAGATCAAGGTCGACACCCAGATCAACGGCGACAAGCTGCGCGTGAACGGCAAGAAGCGCGACGACCTGCAGGAAACGATCGCGCTGCTGAAGAAGAGCGAATTCGAGCAGCCGCTGCAGTTCGACAACTTCCGCGACTGAGCGGGCGCGGCGCGATGCCCGCGGCGGCCCGCGCGCCGGCGCCGCGGCACGGCCCGCCATCGCCTAGAATGGCCGCCCCGTTGCCCGCCTGCCCGCCATGAACGACACCGCCCACGACCCGATCGCCGACACCCGCCGCTGGCTGGAGAAGGCCGTGATCGGGCTCAACCTGTGCCCGTTCGCCAAGGCGGTGTACGTCAAGGAGCAGGTGCGCTTCGTGCTCAGCGACGCCAGCACGCCCGAGGCGCTGCTGGAGCAGCTGGCCGAGGAACTGCTGCTGCTGCGCGACACGCCGGCCGAGCAGATCGATACCACGCTGATCGTGCACCCGCAGGTGCTCACCGATTTCCTCGACTACAACGACTTCCTGGACAACGCCGACGCGGCGGTGGAGGCACTGGACCTGCAGGGCATACTGCAGGTGGCCAGCTTCCACCCGCAGTACCAGTTCGCCGGCACCGCGCCGGACGACGCCAGCAACTACACCAACCGCGCCCCCTGGCCCACCCTGCACCTGCTGCGCGAGGACAGCGTGGAACGCGCGGTGGCCGCGTTCCCGGACCCGGACGTGATCGTCGAGCGCAACATCGCCACCCTGGACAGGCTCGGCGTGGACGGCTGGAAGCGGTTGCTGGACGGGGAGTGAGGCGGCCGCTCCCGGCCGCCGGCGCGCAGCGGCGAAGGAACCGATGAAGGCCGCGGCCCGGCGCGGTCGCCGTGGCCGGGTTCCGCCCGCGCCTTACCCGGCCCGCGGGCGCGCCGCGGGCGGGCCGTCGAGCAGCGGCAGCAGCAGCCCGCGCACATCGTGCAGCGAGCCGGCGATGGCATGGCCCAGCGCGCGCACGTCCGCGTCCGGCTGCAGCAGGTCCGGCACCTGGATCACGGTCATGCCGGCAGCCAGCGCCGCGCGCACGCCGGTGGGCGAATCCTCCAGCGCCAGGCAGTGGCGTGGCTCGACCCCCAGCCGCGCCGCGGCCAGCAGGTAGATGTCCGGCGCCGGCTTGGGGTGGGCGACGTCGCTGCTGGTCGCCACGTGCTCGAAGTAGCGCAGCAGCCCGGCGCTTTCGAGCTTGCGCAGCGCCAGCGGGCGCCGCGTGGAGGTGGCCACCGCGCGCGGCACGCCGTGCGCGACCAGGGTGTCGAGCAGGTCGGTGATGCCCGGGCGGTGCGGCACCCCGGCCACCACCAGCTGTTCATAGCGCGCGTACGAATCCTGCAGCAGGGCATCGACCGCACCGGCCCCGACCTGCCCGGCGATGCGCTGGCGGGTGAGCGCGTCGCTGGAGCCGATCAGCGACAGCAGGAACGCCTCGGGCAGCGCGTGGCCGGCGTCCGCAGCGGCCTGCGCCAGGCAGCCCAGCAGCGCGCGCTCGCTGTCCAGCATCAGCCCGTCCATGTCGAAGATCACCGCCTGTGGCCGCGCCGCCAGCGACGCCAGCAGGGTCATGGCGCGTCCCCGAACAGGACCTGCAGATCGGCGGCCGACAGCACCCGCCACCGGCCTTCGGCCAGCCCGTCCAGCGCCAGCCCGCCGATGCGGCTGCGGTGCAGCGCTTCGACGTGGTTGCCGACCGCGGCGAACATGCGCCGCACCTGGTGGTAGCGGCCCTCGTGCAGGGTCAGGCGCGCGTGCCGCGGGCCCAGCACCTCGAGTTCGGCCGGCAGCAGCGGCTTGTCCTCCGATTCCAGCAACAGCGTGCCGCTGGCGAAGGTCGCCGCCTCGTCGCCGCGCAGGTCCTGCGCCAGCCGCGCCTCGTAGACCTTGTCCAGCTTCGACTTCGGCGACACGATCCGGTGCAGCAGCGCGCCGTCGTCGGTCATCAGCAGCAGCCCGCTGGTGTCGCGGTCCAGCCGGCCGACCGTGGACAACAGCGGCGAGCGGTCACGGAAGCGGGTGGGCAGCAGGTCATAGACCAGCCGGCCCTGGTCCTTGGTCGAGCAGGTATAGCCGGCCGGCTTGTGCAGCATCAGGGCCAGGCCCGGCGGCGGATCCAGCGGCTCGCCATCGATGCGGATGGCGTCGTGCGCGACCTTGTCGTCGGCGTACAGCACGTCGCCATCGGCATCGGTGACGCGGCCCTCGCGGAACAGCCACTGCACCTGCTTGCGGCTGCCATAACCGAGGTTGGCGATGTGCTTGACCAGCTTCATGCGCGGCCCCCGCGGGTGCCGACGATGACCTTGAAGCCGTCGCGCTCGGCCGCCACGCGCACCTGCCCGAAACTGTCGTTGAGGATCTGTTCGTACGGCAGGTGCCGGTTGGCGACCATGAACAGGCGCCCGCCCGGGCGCAGCGCCTGCGCGGCCACGGCGATGAAGCGCTGGCCGATGTCCGGCCGGTCCTCGCGCGCGGGGTATGGAACGGCGGATTGGAGACGACGAAGTCGTAGCGCCCGTCGATGCCGGCGGTGACGTCGTGCCAGCGGAAATCCAGCTGCGCGCGGCTGCCGGCCAGGTTGTGGCGGGCCAGCGCCAGCGCCCGCGACTCGGCTTCGTACAGGTCCAGCGCGGTCACCCCGGGGCAGCGCGCCAGCAGCTCGGCCGACAGATAGCCCCAGCCGGCGCCGAGGTCGGCGCCACGCCCGGCCAGGTCCGGCGGCAGCTGTTCGACCAGCAGCGCCGAGGCGCGGTCGATGCGGTCCCAGGCAAACACCCCGGGGCGGCTGAGGAAGCGCCCGTCCATGATCGGCCGCGGCGCATCCAGCGCCGCCCAGCGCGCGCGCAGCGCCTCGTCGTGGTGGCCGTCACGCGGCGCGCTCCAGTACACCCGGCAGTGGTTCTTGGTGAGCTTGCCACCGAGGCCGGCCAGGCGCTCCAGGTCGCTTTCACCCGAACGCGCGCCCTCGCTGTTGGCCTGGCAGGCGACCAGCACGCCGCCCGGCGCCAGCTGCGCCAGCGCCCGCGCCAGCAGCGCGCGCGCCTCGTCGCGCTGGCGCGGCGGCAACACCAGCACCAGCGGGTAGGTGGCGGCGGTGTCTTCCACGGCGGCCTCGTCGCGCACCTCCCAGCCACCGCGCTCCAGGGCCTGCGCGAACGGCCGGAAACTCTGCACGCACACCAGTTGCCCGGGCGCGGCATGCTCGCGCAGCGGCCAGCCCTCGCGGGCGCGCAGGAACAGCACCGGCCCCTGCGGCCACGGCAGGCTGCCACTGGCGAACGGGAGGAACAGGGTCTGCAGCGGGGCGTCTTGGGCGGCGGCCATCGCGGATATCCAGCGGAACGTAGCCGGTCATTCTAGCGGCCCGCCCGGGCCGGGGCCGGCCACACGCGGCGTGGATTCAGCGGCCGCTACAGGCTTCGCGGACCGCGCCTACCAGCTGCGCCACGCTGTACGGCTTGGCGACGTGCACCTGGAAGCCGGCCGCCAGCGCGCGGCGGCGGTCATCGCCGCGCGCCAGCGCGGTCACCGCGACCGCCGGCAGCTCCGCCGCGGAAATGCCCATGGTCTCGCGCAGCGTGCGTGCCAGCCCGTAGCCGTCCATGCCGGGCATGCCGACGTCGCTGACCAGCACATCGAAGGCGGCGTGGCCACGCAGGTCCAGCAGCTCCAGCGCTTCGGCGGCCGACGCCGCCGCCACCACCTGCGCGCCCTGCTCTTCCAGCACCCGTCGCAGATAGGCCAGCACCTCCGGCTGGTCTTCCACCGCCAGGACCCGGGTCCCGGCCAGCGCGTGGCCGGCCACCACCTGTTCGCCGGCCGCGACCCGCTGCACGGTGCGCCGCGGCCGCCCGGCGTTCTCCACCCGGTATGCCGGCAGGCGCACGCTGAACGTGGCCCCCTGGCCGGCACCCGCGCTCTGCGCGCACACCGAACCGCCATGCAGTTCGGTCAACTGCCTGGCGATGGCCAGCCCCAGCCCCAGGCCGCCATGACGGCGGGTGGTGGTGGTGTCGGCCTGGCTGAAGCGGCTGAACAGCTGCGCCAGGAATTCCGGCGCGATGCCGTCGCCGTTGTCGCGCACGTCCACCACGTATTGCCCGTCCTCCTGCCGCAGCACGACCTCGATCCGGCCCTCGACCGGGGTGAACTTGATGGCGTTGGCCAGCAGGTTCCACAGCACCTGCTGCAGCCGCGTGGCATCGCCCAGCACCGGGCACGGCGCCCGCGGCACATCGACCACCAGCGCCTGCGCCTTGTCCTGCGCCGCCAGCTCCTGCAGGCGCACGGCCTCGCGCACCTGCTCGGCAAGGTCGAGCACTTCGACCTCCAGCTGCACCTTGCCCAGCAGCATGCTGCTCAGGTCGAGCATGTCCGACATCAACCGCTTCTGCGCCAGCGCGCTGCTGGCGATGACTTCCACCCCGCGGCGCATGGGATGGTCGGCCTCCATGCGCTGCAGCAGCAGTTCGCTCCAGCCCAGGATGGTGGTGAGCGGGGTGCGCAGTTCGTGCGACAGGGTGGCGAGGAACTCGTCCTTGACCCGGGCCATGCCCTCGGCGGCGCTGCGCGCGGCACGCTCGGCGCCCAGCAACTCCTCGCGCGCCATCTCGATCTCGCGGCGCTCGGTGATGTCCGGGCTGTTGCCGGCCAGGCCGATGAAGCGGCCATCGGCCGAGAAGCGCGGCGCGGCGTTCATTTCCAGCCACCGCCACTGGCCGTCATGGCGGCGCAGGCGCGCGCTCAGGTGCAGTTCGCGCTCGTTGCACAGCGCGTCTTCCAATGCGTACTCGAAGACCTTCAGGTCCTCCGGGTGCAACAGCCCTTCCCACCAGCGCGGCCCGAAGCGGTGGTCGGCCTGCAGGCCGAAGAAACTGCCGAAGGCATTGTTGACGAAACGTACGTGGCCCAGGTCATCCAGTACCCAGACCGGCATCGGCAGGCCGTCGGCCAGGGCGCTGAAGCGCGCCTCGCTTTCGGCCAGCTCGGTCTCGATCTGCTTGCGCCGCGAGATGTCGACGAACAGCACCGCGAGCCGCCGCGCCGCCGCCGGCCGCAGCCGCACCGCCTCGACCGAGTACCAGCGCCCGAGCTGTGGCAGGTAACGCTCGAACTGCGCCGGCACGCCCTCGTCGACCACCCGCCCGAACACCCGGAACCAGTACTCGTCCAGCCCCGGCAGCACCTCGGTGGCGCGGCGCCCGGCGACACCGGCCAGCCCGGTGATGCGCTCGAAGGCCGCGTTCACCCTGCAGTGCAGGAAGTCCACCGCGCGGGCCTCGTCGAACAGCACCTCGATCACGCAGAAGCCGGTACCGGCGGCCTCGAACACCTCCTGGTACAGCGACGCGCTGTCCAGCCCCGCCGCGACCTGCGGCGGCGGAACGAACGGCTCCAGTTCGGATGGATGCGTGCTCAAGGGGGGTGATCGGGTCCTCGCGGCGATGCCGCAACGGGGAAAAGTCTCGGCGTCCAGCTATCCACGGCATGTGATGATGAACCGTCCGCAACCCGGCTCCAACCGCCGGGCGGCGGGCGATTGCCCGGCGCGCCGATCGCCCCCACACTGCAGGGACACCCGATTCCGGAGGTTCGTCATGAAAACCCCGACCGTAACCGCCCTGGCGCTGGCGTGCCTGCTCGCGGCGGGTAGCGCCCATGCCCGGCCCGCCACTGTCACCGACCCGCAGGCGCCGCGCGCCCTGGCCCAGGAAGGCCCGGTGCAGGTGCAGTGGAACGATCCGTCCGGGTTCACCGAACTGCGCCAGAGCCACAATCGCTGGGACGCCGAGCGCGGCAACTGGGTGGTGGACCTGGCCGAGTACCTGCGCAAGCAGGCATCCAGCAAGCTGCCCGAGGGGCAGCAGATGAGCGTGACCATCACCGACATCAAGCGCGCCGGCGACTACGAGCCGTGGCAGGGCCCGCGCCTGGACGACGTGCGCATCATGCGCAACATCTACCCGCCGCGGATCAACCTGCAGTTCACCGTCACCGACGCCCAAGGCCGGGTGATCGACCAGGGCGAGCGCAAGCTGGTGGACAACGCCTACCTGTATGGCACCACGCGCCTGTCCGACACCGATCCGCTGCGCTACGAGAAGCGCCTGCTCGACGACTGGCTGCGCCGCGAACTGCGCGAGGACCGCGCCACTGCCGGGCTCTGATGCCGGCAGTGGTGCGCGCGAGCGCAGGGGAACGAAAGGAAAAGGGCCGCGTTCGCGGCCCTTTTCTGTTGCCTATTGCGACAGATAGACGCGCGGGGTGCGCTTGAGGCTGCACGGCAGCCGGTAGGCGCTGGTGTTGCAGCGCGGCGCCAGTTCGGAAATGGTGGGTGCCGTGCCCCACAGCTGCACGATGCTGCCCAGCCCGGCCTGCGGGTGATCGGTCAGGTCGACGGTGAGCATGTCCATCGACACCCGCCCGATCAGCTGGCCGGGCACGCCGTCGATCTGCACCGGGGTGCCGTTGGGCGCGAACTGCGGATAGCCGTCGGCGTAGCCCATGGCCACCACGCCCACGCGCGTGGGGCGCTGCGCGACGAAGCGCGCGCCGTAGCCCAGCGGCTCGCCGACGCCGATCTCGCGCACCGCGATCACCCGCGACTGCAGGGTCATCACCGGCCGCAGCCGTGCCGCGTGCGGGCCCGGCTGCGGGTACAGCGGGTCGGCGCCGTACAGCATCAGGCCGGGGCGCACCCAGTCGCTGCGCACCTGCGGCCAGCCCAGCAGCGCCGGCGAGTTGCACAGGCTGGTCTCGCCCGGCAGGCCGTCGATGGCGCGGTTGAAGGTTTCCAGCTGTTCCAGCGTGCGCGGGCTGTCCAGCTCGTCGGCGCGCGCCAGGTGGCTCATCAGCACCATCGGCGCGATGTGCGGCAACGCCGACAGCCGCGCGTGCGCGGCGCGGAACTCGTCCACCCCCAGTCCCAGCCGGTGCATGCCGCTGTCCAGCTTCAGCCAGACCTGCACGGTGGCGTCGGTGCCGAACGCGGCCAGCGCCTCGACCTGCCACGGCGAGGCCGCCACGGTCCACAGCTCGTGCTCGACGATCAGCGGCAGTTCGGCGGCGTCGAAGAAGCCCTCCAGCAGCAGCACCGGCTTGCCGATGCCGGCCTGGCGCAGCTCCAGCGCCTCCTCGATGCAGGCCACGCCGAAGCCGTCGGCCTCGGCTTCCAGCGCGCGCGCGCAGGCGACCGCGCCGTGGCCGTAGGCGTCGGCCTTGATCACCGCCAGCGCCTTGCCGCCGCCCAACTCGCGCGCCAGCCGGTAATTGCCGCGCAGCGCGTCCAGGTCGATCAGGGCCTGTGCCGGGCGCATCAGCCGCGCTCCTGGCCGCCGTAGCGGAAGATATCCAGGCCTTCGCTGCTGATCTGCGGCGTCCGGCCGTCCATCAGGTCGGCCAGGTAGCGCCCGGAACCGGCGGCCATGGTCCAGCCGAGCGTGCCGTGGCCGGTGTTGAGGAACAGGTTGCGGTACGGGGTGGCGCCCACCACCGGGGTGCCGTCGGGGTGGCCGGGCGCAGGCCGGTCCAGAACTCGGCGCGCGACAGGTCGCCGCCGTGCGGGTAGAGATCGCCCACGACCTTTTCTAGGGTGGCGCGGCGGCGCGGGTCCAGCGACAGGTCGAAACCGGCCACCTCGGCCATGCCGCCGACGCGGATGCGGTCCTGGAAGCGGGTGACCGCCACCTTGTAGCTCTCGTCCAGGATGGTCGAGGTCGGCGCCATCGCCGGGTCGGTGATCGGCAGGGTCAGCGAATAGCCCTTGAGCGGGTATACCGGCAGGCGCATGCCCAGCGGCGCCAGCAACTGCGGCGAATAGCTGCCCAGCGCGACCACGTAACGGTCGGCGGTCTCCAGCCGGCCGCCGATGCGCACCCCGGTGATGCGGTCGCCGTCGCGCTGCAGTCCCGCCACGTCCTGGTCGAAGCGGAACTCGACCCCGGCGGCGGCGGCCAGCGCGGCCAGTTTGTGGGTGAACAGCTGGCAGTCGCCGGTCTGGTCCTCGGGCAGGCGCAGCGCGCCGACCAGGGTGTCGGCGGTGCCGGCCAGCGCCGGCTCCACGCGGACGATGCCCTGGCGGTCCAGCACTTCATACGGCACGCCGTACTGGCGCAGCACCTCGATGTCCTGGGCGGCGGCGTCCAGCTGCTGCTGGGTGCGGAACAGCTGGGTGGTGCCCAGCTGGCGGCCCTCGTAGTCGATGCCGGTGGCCGCGCGCAGCTCGTTGATGCAGTCGCGGCTGTAATCGGACATGCGCACCATGCGCGCCTTGTTGATCGCATAGCGGCCGGCGGTGCAGTTGCGCAGCATCTGCCACAGCCAGCGGTACTGGGCGATGTCGGCGGTCGGGCGGATGGCCAGCGGCGCGTGCTCCTGGAACAGCCACTTGATCGCCTTCAGCGGCACCCCGGGCGCGGCCCACGGCGAGGTGTAGC
This sequence comes from Stenotrophomonas acidaminiphila, assembly GCA_002951995.1. Taxonomy (NCBI): domain Bacteria; kingdom Pseudomonadati; phylum Pseudomonadota; class Gammaproteobacteria; order Lysobacterales; family Lysobacteraceae; genus Stenotrophomonas; species Stenotrophomonas acidaminiphila. The sequence goes on along the minus strand of CP019797.1, from coordinate 468,203 downwards.
CGAAGGAGAGCTGGCCGGCGTTGGCGAAGCTGGTCTCCAGCGCCGGGCCGGGCTGCCGGTCCACCACCGTGACCTCGTGGCCCGCCTGTCGCAGGTACCAGGCACTGGTCGTGCCGATCACACCACTGCCGAGTATCAGAACCCGCATCGTCGTCTCCTGGGAACCTGCGCGCGCCCGGCGCAGGCGCGGCGGGGGCGGCAGGCCCTGACCCTGTCAATTCCCTGCGCCGGATCGCGCAGGGGCCATGAACGGCGCAGTATATTCAGCCCATTCCAGTGTTTTTCCCCGTATTGACGGATAAAACAGGGTAATTTCCCGTTTCCTTCACGCAAAACAGAGCGCCCATGGCCGCCCGCAGCCGCGAACTGGACAAGATCGACCGCCGGATCCTGCGCATCCTGCAGGCCGAAGGCCGCATTTCCTTCACCGAACTGGGCGAACGGGTGGGCCTGTCCACCACCCCGTGCACCGAGCGCGTGCGCCGGCTGGAGCGCGAGGGGGTGATCACCGGCTACTACGCGCGGCTGGACCCGCAGTACCTCAAGGCGGGGCTGCTGGTATTCGTGGAGATCTCGCTGGCCTACAAGTCGGGCGACATCTTCGAGGAGTTCCGCCGCGCCGCGCTGAAGCTGCCCAACGTGCTGGAGTGCCACCTGGTCTCGGGCGACTTCGACTACCTGATCAAGGCGCGCATCAACGAAATGGCCTCCTACCGCAAGCTGCTCGGCAGCACCCTGCTGACCCTGCCGCACGTGCGCGAATCCAAGAGCTACATCGTGATGGAGGAAGTAAAGGAAACGCTCAGCCTGCCCATCGCCGACTGAGCCGGCGACGGCAGAGCGGCGGGACAGGCCCGCCGCTGGCTCAACCCGTAACGCCCGGCGCGTTGCCAGCGGCGGTCCCGCTCCGGCGCCTTGTGCGCCTGCCTGTCCGCCTTGCCCGCGGCTTGGCTGCCGCTGGCCATCTTCGACGGCCGCGACGGTTCCTGCGGCGCCGGCTGGCCAGCGCTGCGCTGCGCTGCGGGGCATGACCCGGGTTCGGAGGGTGGTGGTGCATGTGGGACACCCGGTACGCCGGTACGGCAGTAGCGCGCATCGACTGCGCCTGCGCACAGTGCGCCCGGGAAGGGTCAAGCAGGCGCCAGGGCACGGTGATTGCCGCCATCGCGTGGATGACTGCGCGGGGCGCGTTGCCGGTGGTCATTCCCGCGGCTGATCAGCGCACGATGCGTACGCCGTCGCCGCTGGGCACGGTGTCGTGGTAGCGCCCGGTACGGGTATCCATCACCCGCCCCGGACCGGCCGGGCGCATGCCGTTGAGCCGTCGCCCTTCCTGGTCGTACACCGGCACCTGGGCCGTTTGCGGCTTGGCAGCCGGCCGGGGCCGCACCGGGGCCGCCTTGCCCGCCGAATCTTCCAGCCGCTCGCGCAGGCGTGCGTTGTCGGCCGCCTGGCCGGAGGCGTCACTGGCCGGTTTCGAGGGCGGCGGCAGGCTCACCGGCCGGGTCTCGGTCGGCGCCGGCGTGGGCTTGAGCTGGGCCAGGGCCGGGGTGGCCGCCAGCAGCGTGGTCAACAGCAGGGCAATCCGTTTCATCGGGTACTCCCAGGGGTCCATGTCTGGCCATGATGCACCTGCGCCGCTGCAGGCGGGTTAACCGCCACGGTTGGAGCAGCGCCGGCCGCGCCCTACCATGGGGCCTCCCCCTGGAGGCGCGGCCATGACCGCTTTCGACCTGACTCCCCCCGATGCCGCCCGGCGCGACGCCCTGGTCGCCGGCCTGGGCGACGACGAAAAGCGCGTCCTGCTGCATCACGGCACCGAGGCGCCGTTCTGCGGCGTGTTCCTGGACAACAAGCGCGAAGGCACCTACTGCTGCCGGCTGTGTGGCCTGCCGCTGTTCCGCTCCAGCACCAAGTTCGACTCGGGCACCGGCTGGCCCAGCTTCTTCGCCCCGTTCGACCCGGCCCATGTCGGCCGCATCCGCGACACCAGCCACGGGATGGTGCGCACGGAAATCGTCTGCGCCCGCTGCGGCAGCCACCTGGGCCATGTGTTCCCGGACGGCCCGCCGCCGACCTTCGAAAGGCATTGCCTGAACTCGGTGTCGCTGTCCTTCGTCGGCCGCGGCGAGCGCTGGCCGGATCCGCTGCGGCGCGGCGGGGCCGAAGCAATGCCCGCCGACTGAGTTCACACTTTCCCCCTTCAGTTCCGGCCGGCGCGGCCGACAACGGGATATCCCCTCCCGTGTCCCGCGCCCATGCTCATCATCGTCGGTCTGCTTGTCGTCATCCTCAGCGTGCTCGGTGGCTATGTCGGCGCGCACGGAAAGCTCGGCGCGCTGTGGCAACCCTATGAACTGGTGATCATCGGCGGCGCGGCACTGGGCGCGTTCCTGGTCGGCACCCCGGCCAAGACGGTGAAGAAGACGCTGCAGGCCGTGGTCGGCGTGTTCAAGGGCCCGCGCTACAAGCAGCAGGACTACCTGGACGTGCTGAGCCTGCTGTACGAACTGCTCAACAAGGCGCGCCGCGAGGGCTTCATGTCGCTCGAGGAGCACGTGGAGAACGCCGCCGAGAGCCCGATCTTCGCCAACTACCCGAAGATCCAGGCCGACCACCACCTGATCGACTTCATCACCGACTGCCTGCGGCTGATGATCGGCTCCAACATCGAGCCGCACGAGCTGGAACCGCTGCTGGAGCTGGAGCTGGAAAAGCACCACCACGAAGCCATTGAGCCGGCGCACGTGCTGACCAAGGTGGCCGACGGCCTGCCCGGTTTCGGCATCGTCGCGGCGGTGCTGGGCATCGTCATCACCATGGGCTCGATCGGCGGCGACATCAAGGAAGTCGGCGCGCACGTGGCCGGCGCCCTGGTGGGCACCTTCCTCGGCATCCTGCTCGGCTACGGGTTCATCGGCCCGGTCGCGGCCGCGGTGGAGGCCCGCGCCGAACAGGATTCGCGCATCTACGAATCGGTCAAGACCGCGCTGCTGGCCTGCCTGCGCGGCTACAACCCGAAGATCGCCCTGGAGTTCGCGCGCAAGACCGTGCCGTCGGCACTGCGCCCGGGCTTCACCGAGTTCGAGCAGCACCTGAAGTCGGTCAAGTAAGCCATGGCCAGCAACGATGCCAAGCCCACGGTGATCGTGCGGCGCGTGAAGAAGATCCAGGGCGGCGGCCACCACGGCGGCTCGTGGAAGGTCGCCTACGCCGACTTCGTCACCGCGATGATGGCGTTCTTCCTGGTGATGTGGCTGCTGGCCTCCACCAGCAAGCCCGAGCGTGCGGCCATTTCCGAGTATTTCCGTAACCCGAGCCCGTTGAGCGGCACCAGCTCCACCCCGGCGCCGGGCATGGCCGGGCCCGGCGGCGCCAGCACCTCGATGATCAAGCTCGGCGGTGCCACCGACATCTCCCGCGGCAACAGCAACGACCCGTTCCAGAACCAGCGCGAGTCGATCCCCACCCCGGTGGAAGAACGCGAACGCGAGAAGCAGCAGCTCGAGGTGCTGAAGCAGGAGCTGGAGGAAGCCATCGGCAAGAGCCAGGCGCTGGAGCCGTTCAAGGACCAGCTGCTGCTGGACATCACCTCCGAAGGGCTGCGCATCCAGATCGTGGACAAGCAGAACCGGCCGATGTTCGACATGGGCAGCGCCAAGCTGATGCCGTACACGCGCGAGATCCTGCGCGAGCTGTCGCACTTCATCAACCAGGTACCCAACCACATCAGCATCAGCGGCCACACCGACATCACCGCCTATTCCACGCAGCTGGGCTACAGCAACTGGGAACTGAGCGCGGACCGCGCCAACGCAGCGCGCCGCGCGCTGCTGGAAGGCGGCATGGGCGAGGACAAGGTGGCGCGGGTGGTCGGGCTGTCGTCGTCGGTGCTGTTCGACAAGACCGACCCGCAGAACCCGATCAACCGCCGCATCAGCATCGTGGTGATGACCAAGGAGGCCGAAGCCGCCGCGCTGTCGGCGATCGCCGCGCTGCCCGCTCCGGGTGGATCCGCCGCTGCCACAGCTGCCGCGCCTGCCAGCGGCGACGCCGCGGCCGGTGCCGCACCGGGCCCGGGCGTCGACTGAACGGCCGCGCGACGGCGCCGGTTCGGCAACCAGCGAAGCGGCCGCCTACAATGGCGGCCGTTTCCTTTTGTGCAGCCCTCATGTCCAAGCAGTCCAAAGCCAAGCGCGACAAGCGCAAGAAGCAGCAGCCCCGCCGCCCGTTCCTGCGCCTGGACGCGCAGCAGCAGGTGCAGAACCACGCCGTGCTGGTGAACGAAGAAGGCCAGGTGGTCGCTGCCATCGGCCTGCAGGGGCGGCAGTGGCTGCTGTCCGTCGGCGGCCAGACCATGGGCAACGCCGACAACCCGGTGCCGATGCTGGCCATGCTCAAACACCTGGCCAACGTGCAGGAGAAGGAAGGCCGCAAGGTCGCGCTGGAGTATTCGGAGCAGCTGCAGCAGCTGATCGACGCCGCCGCCGCGGCCGAAGGCAAGAGCGCCGACGACTACCTGGCCGGCCTGGTGGCCGAGTTCGAGGGCGTCGAAGGCGAGGACGCCGCGGTCGCGGACGCCGGCAATGACGCCGTGGACGCCGTGGACGCCGACGCAGGCGAAGCAGCGGCCGAGACCGGCGACAAGCCGCAGGCCTGAGCGATGGCGCCGCGGTGACGGTCTATATCGACGATGCGGTACACCCCTGGCGCGGCGAGCGCTGGGCGCATCTGCTGGCCGACACCCTGCCCGAGCTGCATGCCATGGCGCAGCAGCTCGGGATTCCGCGGCGGGCATTCCAGAACCGCCGCAGCGGCGCGCACTACGACGTGCCGGCGGCGCTGCGCGATACCGCCATCGCGCTGGGCGCGCGCGCCATCTCGCGCCACACCGACCGCGACCTGGTGCGGCGGGTCATCGCCAACGCGCGCGCGCAATACCAGCCGTAGGCGCGGGGCTCGCCGCGCACGCCTGCCGCGGCACCCGTCGCGTCCGCCAGCGCCGGTGGGGCAAGCCCCGCAGCCACGCGCGGCGGGATTCAGAACGGGTCGCTGCCCGGCCGCACTTCCACGCCCAGCAGCGAGCACAGCGCCAGCATCGCTTCGTCGTCGCGGCTGAGCGCGATCCAGCCGGCATAGTCGTCGCCGCCGGTGTTCCAGTTCCACAGCGTGTAGCCATGCTCGCGCAGGCGGTCGTGCGCGGTCGCCATCAGCGCCGGCACGTCGAGGTCCTGCGCGAAATCCTCGTCGTCCAGGTCACCGCCCCAGTCGATGCGCAGGTTCCAGCGCGCGGCCAGCTCGTCGATCGCGGCCACGAACGAATCGATGTCCTTCCAGTCCACGTAGAAGCCGGCGCGCCAGTCGATCGCGTCCTTCAGGTCCCACAGCCACTGCTCGTCGCCGCAGTCGTGCTCGGCGCCGGCACGCGCCTCGCGCCAGGCATCGAACTGCTGCAGCGCGGCCTCCTCGTCGCCCGGGTTGACCAGCCACAGCAGGTTCCACACCCGCGCCGGATGGTCGTCCTCGTCGAAGGTCGGCAGCAGTTCGTCGGAATCTTCGTAATCGGCACTGTTGTCGGGCATGGCGGCGCTCCACTGCGTGATGGCGCGCATTCTGCCGCCACGCGCACGGCAGCGGAAGCGGCAACGGTTATCCTTGTGCGCATGAAGAGGGCCACGGTGGCCGTCAACGAACACAGATCATGAGCGATACCCCTCCCGACCGCCTGGCGGTGAACCCCAGCAGCCCGTTCCACGACCCGGCCGCGCTCGAACGCGGCGTCGGCGTGCGCTTCAACGGCATCGAGCGCGATGACGTGGAGGAGTACTCGGTCAGCGAAGGCTGGATCCGGGTGCAGGCCGGCAAGGCCCGCGACCGCCGCGGCAACCCGATGACGCTGAAGATCAACGGTGCGGTCGAGCCGTATTTCCTGGAATTGAACAGGAAGTAAGCCAGGCGGCGCCCCGCGCGGGCGCCGGCAATGCCGGCCGCGGGCTCAATCCCGCTGCCGGCTCTCCAGCAGGTCCAGGTTGCGGATCAGCCTGCGCGCGACCTCGTCGGGTATCTGCCCGTGCCGGGTCAGGCGGAACAGTTCCTCGCGCTCGGCGGTGAGCCCGGCCGCGCGCAGGCTGCGGTAGGCCTGCTCCATGCGCCGCACCTTCTCCGGGTCCTCGTCGGGGCCCTGCCCCTTCTCCAGGTTGCGCTGGTACAGCAGGCTGACCCGCGCCGCGGCGTCGTTGTAGAGCTGCACGTTGGTGGTGGTCTGGCCCTCGACCAGCTGCTGCCGGGCTTTCTCCACCGCGGTCAGCGCGGCCTTGGACGACAGCGTGCGGGCCAGGTCCTCGACCCGCCGGCTGTCGTCGTCCCGCGGCAGCTCCAGCCCGCGCAGCAGCCGCGGCAGCAGCAGGCTCGCGCCCAGCAGCGAGACCAGGATCACCGACGCGGCCAGGAAGATCACCAGGTCGCGCGCCGGGAACGGCTCGCCGCCGGGGACCATCAGCGGCAGGGTCAGCACGCCGGCCAGGGTGATGGCGCCACGCACGCCGGCCACCGACATCGCCAGCACTACCCGCCACGAGGTCTGGTTCGCACGCGCCTCGCCGCGCCAGCGCGCGCGCAGCAGGTTCCAGCGCAGCGACAGCCACACCCACACCAGGCGCAGCACCACCAGCATCGCGTTGATCGCCACCACGTAGATCGCCAGCCACCACCAGTCGCTATGCCCGGTGACCGCCAGCGTATCCACCGCGCGCTGCACGATGCCCGGCAGCTGCTCGCCCAGCAGCACGAACATGATGCCGTTGAAGCTGAACTGCACGGTGCTCCACACCGCCGCGCGCTGCACCCGCATGCTGCCGCTGATGCGGCCGGTCAGCTCGACATAGCTCATGGTGATGCCGGCGGCGACCGCGGCGAGGATGCCCGAAGCGTTGAACTCCTCGGCCAGCAGGTAGGCGGCGAACGGGATCAGCAGGTTGACCAGCAGCGCCGCGCCCGGCTCCTCGCCGAAGCTGCGCCACAGCCAGCGCTGGAAGGTGGACACGCCCAGGGTCACCGCCACGCCGATGGCCAGGCCGGCGAAGGCCACCCACAGGAAGGTCAGCGAGGCCTGCGCCAGCGAGAAGCTGCCGGTCATCACCGCGGCCACCGCGAAGCGGAAGCAGACCAGGCCGGAGGCGTCGTTGAGCAGCGATTCGCCTTCCAGGATGTGCATCAGCCGCTTGGGAATCGGCACCCGCGAGGCGATGGCACCCACCGCGACCGGATCGGTGGGCGAGACGATCGCCGCCAGCGCGAACGCCACCGCCAGCGGCATGGCCGGGATCAGCCAGTGGATCAGCAGGCCGGCGCCGACCACGGTGAACACCACCAGCCCGAATGCCAGCTCCAGGATCGCGCCCTTGTCGCGGAACAGGCCCTGCTTGGGGATGCGCCAGCCGTCAAGGAACAGCAGCGGCGGCAGGAACAGCAGGAAGAACATGTCCGGCTCGAGCGCATGGCCGCGCTTGAACACGCCGGCGATCAAGGCGCCCAGGCCGATCTGCACCAGCGGCAGCGGCAGCGAGAACGGCAGGATCCTGACCAGGTAGCCGCTGGCGACCACCGCCACCAGCATCGCCAGAACGACTTCGATCGTGTGCATGCCTCTCCACGAAGTCGCCACCATGGCAGCGACGGTTGGAACAACGCGGAAAAACTATCACAGGCACGCGCCGCCGCCGATGGGGGCGGCGGGTATCCGCGCAGGAAGCTCCGGGCCTATGCCGCGCCGTCGAAGCGGTAGATGTCCATCGCCAGGAAGCCCATGTCGATGCCGGCGTCGATGCGGCGTGCGCCGAGCCGGTCCGTGCCGGCCGCGCCCATGGCGAAATGCAGCGGCAGCAGGTGCTCGTCGGTGGGATGCGCCTGTTCGGCGAACGGCGCCTGGCGGCGGTAGTCCAGCAGCGCCGGCACGTCATCGGCGTGCAGCTTCTGCTCCACCCACCGGATGAACGGACGCACGTACGGCGCCTCCCCGCCCTGCGCGTAGTGGTGCCAGTCGTGCAGGTTGTGGGTGATGCTGCCCGAGCCGACCAGCAGCACCCCGTCCGCGCGCAGCGGCGCCAGCGCGCGGCCCATCGCCCATTGGTGCGCGGGCCCCAGCGCGGGCTGGATCGACAGCTGCAGTACCGGGATGTCGGCCTGCGGGTAGAGGAAGCGCAACGGCACCCAGGCGCCGTGGTCGAGCCCGCGCTGCGGATCGATCAGCGGCGACAACCCGGCCGCGGCCAGTCGTGCCGCCACGTCCTGCGCCAGCTCCGGCGCGCCCGGCGCCGGGTACTGCAGCTGGTAGAGCGCCTCGGGAAAACCGCCGAAATCGTGGATGGTCCGCGGCCGCTCCGCCGCCGATACCGTCGGCGTGCGGCCCAGCCAGTGCGCCGAGGCCATCACGATGGCGCGCGGGCGCGGCAGCGCGGCAGCCAGCTCGGCCAGGCGCGGCCCCACCGCACCGGGCTGCAGCGCGGTCATCGGCGACCCGTGCGAGATGTACAGGGACGGCAGCGATGTCGATGGCATGGGGAACTCCAAGGGGGCGATGCGATGCCACACAGGTTATTGCCGCGGCGCCCGCCAACAAATAACCTCGGCATCAACGTTTTATTGCCAAAGCGGAAACAATGGACACCATCGATGCCATGCGGGTGTTCGTCGCGGTGGTCGAGCGCAATGGTTTCAGCGCCGCCGCGCAGGCCCTGGACCTGTCCACCGCCGCCGTCACCCGGCAGGTCGCCGCGCTGGAAAAGCGCCTGTCCGCACGCCTGCTCAACCGCACCACGCGGCGGGTCAGCCCGACCAGCACCGGCGCCGCCTACTACCAGCGCTGCGTGCAGCTGCTGGCCGAGTTCGACGCGCTGGAGGCCGCGGTCGGGGCGCAGGCGCTGCAGCCCTCGGGCCGGCTGCGGATCAACGCGCCGGTCAGCTACGGCATCGCCCGCCTGGCGCCGTTGCTGCCCGGCTATGCCGGGTGCCATCCGCAGGTGGAACTGGACCTGTCGCTGTCCGACCGCCAGGTGGACATGGTCGAGGAAGGCTTCGACCTGGCGATCCGCATCACCCGCCAGCCGGCGCCTTCGCTGATCGCCCGGCGCCTGGCCGAAGCGGCCATCGTGCTGTGCGCCGCGCCGGCCTACCTGGCGCGGCATGGCACCCCGCAACACCCGGACGACCTGTCGCGGCACGCGTGCCTGGCCTACAGCTACTGGGCCGGGGGCGACAGCTGGCAACTGCAGGGGCCGCAGGGCGAGGTAAGCGTGCCGGTGGCCGCGCGCATGCGCGCCAACAACGGCGAGGTACTGCGCGAGGCCGCCATCGCCGGCATGGGCATCATCGCGCAGCCGGATTTCATCGTCGTCCAGGCCCTGGCCGACGGCCGCCTGGTGCCGGTACTGGCCGACTGGCGGCTGCCGCCGGTCGGCATCCATGCGGTCTATGCCAGCCGCAGCCACCTGGCGCCGAAGGTGCGCAGTTTCATCGACTACCTGGTGGAACGGCTCGGCGCGGACGCCGGCCCCCCTGGCTCACGCTGAGTCGGGCGCCAGCGCCAGCAGCGCCAGCAGTTCGCGCAGCGGCATCGGCCGGCCCAGCAGGTAACCCTGCACCTGGTCGCAGCCGTGCGCCACCAGCCAGTCGAGCTGGCCCTCGGTCTCCACGCCCTCGGCGATCACCACCAGCCCCATGCTGTGCCCCAGCGACAACAGCGCGCGGCAGATGGCCGCGTTGCGCGGGTTGCGCTCCACGTCGGCAACGAACGCCCGATCGATCTTCAGCGAATCCAGCGCCAGGTGCTGCAGGTAGGACATGCTGGAGAACCCGGTGCCGAAATCGTCCAGCGCCACCGCGATGCCATTGGCGCTCAGGCTCTCCAGCACCTGCATCGCCTGCGCCGGGTTGCGCATCAGGCTGCTCTCGGTCAGCTCCATCTGCAGCGCACCCGGCGGCAGCCCGTGCTCGGCGGCGGCCTGGGTGAACTCGCCGACCAGGTCGCTGTTGAACAACTGCACCGCCGACACATTGACCGCCACCGGCAGCCCGGCCCAGCCGTTGTCGGCCAGCGCGCGGCTGGCGCGGGCCGCGGCGCGGATCACCCAGCGGCCGAGCGCGATGATCTGCCCGGTGTCCTCGCACAACTGGATGAAATCCGACGGCGGGATGAAACTGCCGTCGGGCTGTGGCCAGCGCAGCAGCGCTTCGAGCACCGCCGGCGAGCCGTCGGCGGCATGGCGGATCGGCTGGAAGTACAGCTCGAACTCGTCGCGCTCGATGGCCAGGTGGATGCGCCCGGCCAGTTGCAGGCGGTCGGCATGGCGCTGTGCCAGGGTATGGTCGAAACGCAGTACGACCACCCCGTTCTCGCGGGCAGCGTGCGCGGCCTGGGCGGCGCGGCCCAGCACCAGGTCGGCGCTGGTGCCATCGCCGGGGTTGCCGGCCACGCCGATGCGCGGTTCCAGCTGGTGAAAGGAATCGCGGCCGCGCACCGGTTCGGACACCGCCGCGCGCAGCGCCTCCAGCGCCTGCGCGGGATCGTGCTCCTGCGCCACCGCCAGCACGAAATCCTCCGCCGGCTGGTAGGCCAGCAGGCCATAGCGCGTGCCCAGCGTTTCCAGCCGGGCCACCATCGCCTGCAGGACCTCGTCGCCGGCTTCGCGGCCCAGGGTATCGGTCACCATCTGCAGTCCGCGCAGCTGCGCATGGACGATGGTGTAGCCGGCGCCGCTGGCGTCCAGGCGCTCGGCCAGCGCCTCGATCGTCAGCAGCCCGGTGCCGGGGTGGTGGCTGGCACGCCAGGCCAGGTCGCGTTCATAGGCCAACCGCTGACTGACATCCTCGGCCAGCACCAGGCACGCCGGGCGCCCGTCGAATTCCAGCCGCGCCATATGCGCCAGCACCTCGAACAGGCTGCCGTCGCGGCGCCGGTGCATGCGCACCCGCGGCGCCGGCGAACTGCCGTCGCGCGACGCCTCCAGCGTGCGCCGGATCTCCTCCCTGGCCTCCTCCGGGCGGATGTCGAGGATGGTCATGGCCAGGAATTCCCTGCGGCTGTACCCGTACTGGTCGATCGCCGCCTGGTTGACCTCGAGGAACTGCAGGGTGTCCAGGTCGAAGATCCAGAACGGGGCGGGGTTGCGGTCGAACACCAGCCGGAACTGGTGTTCGGCGCGCTGCACCCGGGCTTCGCTGCGGACCCGCTCGGTGATGTCGGTGACCGCGCCGGTCATGCGCGGGTGCGGCCCCAGCCCCTGCACGCGCTCGCCGCGCGCGGACAGCCAGCGCACCGAGCCGTCGCGCAGCACCAGGCGGAACAGCGCGTTGACCGCGCGCCCGGCTTCGGTCGCCTGCTGGACCTGCTGGCGCAGCCACGGCCGGTCTTCCTCGTGCACGTGCGCGTAGAACTCCTCCAGCCGCGCCTGCCGCACCGGCAGCGCGAACATCCGCCGGGTCAGCGCCGACCAGCGCAGGGTGCCGTCCTTGCGGTCGATCGACCAGGTCCCCACCTTGCCGACCTGGTGCGCCAGCGCCAGCTCCGCCGCGCCGGCACGCAGCTCGTCGGCCAGCCGCGCCTGGCGCAGCGCGCCGCGGCGCATGCTGGCGTACAGGTACGCGAACCCGCACAGGTACAGCAGGTAGATGCCGCAGGCGACGAGGAAATACGTGCGCCACGGCGCCATGACCTCGTCGTAGGACAGGCCGGCGAACAGGATCAGCGGGTAATCGTGCGGCACGCTCACCGCGACGACGCGGCGCACGCCGTCCAGCGGACTGGTCGCCACCCCCAGCGCCTGCACCTGGTCCGACCCGGGCAGCGGCCGCAGCGGCCGCGGCAGCGGCCGCTCCACCGCCGACGGATCCAGGCTGTGCGCCAGCAGCGAGCCCTGGCGGCTGCTGATCGAGACCACGCCACTGCGGCCGGTATCCAGGCCGCTGACCACGCGCTGGAACACCGCCAGCCGCACGCGCGCCAGCAGCCACTGGCCCGGCTGCACCGGCACCGCGGTCAACAGCACCATGCCACCGCCGGGCAGCGCCTCCAGCCCGCCGACATACAGCTCGCCGGCCAGCACGCGGTTCTCCGGCACCACCCATTGCGCGAGCGTCGGATCGCCGCGGCCTTCGCCCAGCGGCATGCCGGCATCGTCGACCACGGTGATCGCGGCCAGGTCGGTATTGCGTTCGAGCGTGCCGCGCACGCTGGCGGCGAGCAGCGCCGGCGCCCGCTCCGGCACCTGCCGGTAGTATTCGCGGCCGTCGCGGGCGGCGCCGCGCAGTGCGCGTTCCATCGTGGTCAGTTCCGCCCGCAGCAGGCGGTCGCTGCCGGTCGCCAGGGCCATGCTCTGGCGCTGCGCCGCCTGCAGGCGGCTGCCGCGGTCGTTCCACAACATGATCGCCAGGGTCGCCGCCAGCAACAGCGCGATCACGGCACCGAACACGACGACCTGGCGCAACGGCTGGCTCATGCCCCGGGGCACCCGCATCTTCCCTGCGTCGGCATTCGCTGTGCGTGCATGGTCTCGCTCGTTGTCCCCTGCGCCATCGGAAACCGCCGGCCGCACGCGGCCGGCCGCCTGGTTCGCGCCGCGCCGCACGCACGCAACGCGACTTCCGTCCTCCCCTGAAGTCGCTGTCGATGTCCGTTCCACAGCATGCAGTACAAACGCCCCGGACGGGAAGAGTCGGCATGCCAGAAGTACCGCAATCGGCAAGGCGCGGGCGCGGGTGCGGCACTAGACTGCGCACTCCATCCCAGATTCCGGAACCGCCATGGCCCTGCAACGTTCGATCCTCGCACTCGCTCTCGGGGCCGCGCTGTCACTGGGCGGCTGCGGCGGCGGCAAGGCCCCCACCGGCGACGCTGCCGCCCCCGCCACCCCGGTTGCCAGCGCCCGGCCGCAACTGGGCAGTTTCGGCTTCGACGTCTCCGGCATGGACCGCAGCGTGGCCGCCGGCGACAACTTCTTCGATTTCGCCAATGGCCAGTGGGTGCAGCGCACCGCGATCCCGGCCGACCGTTCCAGCTACGGCAGCTTCAACATCATCTACGAGAAGACCCTGGGCGACACCCGCGCGATCCTGGAAGAAGCCACGCGCGCCAGCGACGGCGAGGCGCGCAGGATCGGCGACTACTACGCCGCGTTCATGGACGAGGCCGGCATCGAGGCGCGTGGCGTGGCACCGCTGCAGCCGCAGCTGCAGGCCATCGCCGGCATCGGCGACCGCCAGGCGCTGGCGCGGGCACTGGGCGCCAGCCTGCGCGCCGATGTCGACCTGCTCAACGCCACCCATTTCTACACCCCGCACCTGTTCGGCCTGTGGGTGTCGGTGGACCTGCTGCAGCCGGACCGCAACGTGCCCTACCTGGTGCAGGGCGGGCTGGGCATGCCCGACCGCGACTTCTACCTGCAAGGCGGCCGCATGGCCGAGCTGCGCAAGGCTTACGAGGGCTATGTCGCGCGGCTGCTGGAACTGTCCGGGGACAGCGCCGCCGCGGCCAAGGCCGCGCGCATCGTCGCGCTGGAAACGCGGATCGCGCGCGCGCACGCCACCCAGGAAGAAACCAACGACGTCGAAAAGGGCGCCAATGCCTGGACGCAGTCCGAGCTGGCGGCGAAGGCGCCGGGCCTGGACTGGGCGGCGTTCCTGGACGCGGCCGGCCTGTCGGCGCAGCAGGATTTCATCGTCTGGCAGCCACGGGCGGTGGCCGGGTTGTCCAGGCTGGTCGCCAGCGAACCGCTGGACACATGGAAGGAATACCTCGCGTTCCGTGCCCTGGACGAGGCCGCGCCGTACCTGCCCAAGGCATTCGCCGATGCGCACTTCGCCTTCCACGGCACCGCGATGAGCGGCACCCCGCAACAGAGCGAGCGCTGGAAGCGCGCCGTCGACGAGACCAACAACGCCCTTGGCGAGGCGGTCGGCAAGCTCTACGTCGCGCGTCATTTCGACGCCGCCACCAAGGCGCGCGCCGACGAGATGGCCAGGAACATCATCGCCGCCTTCGCCAGGCGCATCGACGCGCTGCAGTGGATGTCGCCGGAAACCAAGGCGCATGCCAAGGCCAAGGTCGCCGGGCTCAAGGTGGGCATGGGCTACCCGGACAAGTGGCGCGACTACGGCGCGCTGGAAGTGAAGCGCGACGACGCGCTGGGCAACGCGCAGCGCGCGGCGCTGTTCGAGTACCGGCGCAACATCGCCAAGCTCGGCCAGCCGGTGGACCACGGCGAATGGGCGATGCTGCCGCAGACCATCAACGCGATGAACGTGCCGCTGGAGAACCGGCTGGTGTTCCCGGCCGCGATCCTGCAGCCGCCGTTCTTCGACCCAGCGGCCGACGACGCGGTGAACTACGGCGCCATCGGCGCGGTGATCGGCCATGAGATCAGCCACGGCTTCGACAACGCCGGCGCGCTGTTCGACGAGACCGGCAGGCTGCACAACTGGTGGACGGCCGAAGACCTGAAGCAGTTCAACGCCGCCGGCGACGCGCTGGCCGCGCAGTTCAGCGGTTACGCGCCGTTTCCGGGGGTGCACGTCAATGGCCGCCTGACCCTGGGCGAGAACATCGCCGATGTGGCCGGGCTGGCGACCGCGTACGACGCCTACCGCCTGGCGCGGCAGGGCAAGCCGGCGCAGGACCTGGAGGGCTTCACCCCGGACCAGCGCTTCTTCCTCGGCTTCGCCCAGGCCTGGCGCAGCAAGATGCGCGAACAGGCGCTGCGCAACTCGCTGTTGACCAACGTGCACGCGCCGGGCCAGTTCCGCGCACTGACCGTGCGCAATCTCGATGCATGGTATCCGGCGTTCGGGGTGGAGCAAGGCCAGGCGCTGTACCTGGCCCCGGACAAGCGGGTCAAGGTCTGGTGACGCCGCGCCGCCCGCCGGGCGCGGCGCGGCACGGCGCCTGCGCCAGCGCGTGCGCGCGGCGATCCGCGCCTGACCCTGGTGTTCCGGGGTCACGGCGGCCAGTGCAGCAGTAGCTGCGGGTCGCGGCCCATGCGCCGGCAGGCGCGCGCGGCGATGCCGTCGCCCAGCGCGGCGCGGAACGACGGCGCCGACCCGCGCAGCAGGCGCGCGGCCAGCGCCGCGCGCAGCTGCTGGCCGCGGCGGCGCCCGAGCAGGGGCGGTGCCCAGTCCGGCAACAGCGCCGCACCCGCGGACAGGAACAGGTCGCGCGAGGCCCCCGGCAAGGGCACCGGCAGGCGTACGCCCTCGAGCACCGCCAGCACCTCGCGCGAACGCGCATCCATGCGCAACTGCGGCTGCTGCGCGGCGAAGTACGCGCGCACCTGCGCCTGGCTGGCCGGCACCGCGCGCGCGCCCAGTGCCTCGGCCACGCGCCGGTATTCGGCGTAATAGCGGTCGGCGATGGCTGCCGGCACCTGGCGGCAATAGCGGCGGCAGCCTTCGAGGAAACCATAGGCCTCGGTGACGTGTACCCAGGTGAGCAGTTCCGGATCGTCGGCGGCATACGCGCGGCCATCGGGCAAGGTCCCGGTGACGCCTGCATGGATGCGCCGGACCCGGTCGACCAGTGCCTGGGCCGCGGCCGCCGGGGCGTAGCTGGTGCCGGCGACGAACGCGGTGGTGCGGCGCAGCCTCCCGACCAGGTCGTGGCGGAAGTTGGAATGGTCGTAGACGCCGGCCAGCGCGCGCGGGTGCAGCAGTTGCAGCATCAGCGCGCACAGGCCGCCGGCGAGCATGCCCGGGAATTCGGAATGGATGCGCCAGGTCACGCTGTCGGGGCCGAACCAGCCCGGGTCGCCGGCCGGCGCGTCGTAATCGATGCCGCTGGGTTCGCGCGGGAAGGCGTCGAGCACCCAGCGCCGGATCTGCGCGGTGACCACCGAGGACACGGGCGTGGACAGGAGCGACATGCGCCACATCGTAGTGGAACGGCCGCGCACGCCGGCGGCGGCGGCCACGGCGCGACGGCCGGCCCGCCCGGGCAATGGCCGCGTCCGGCCCCCTCGCGCCGCATGTGCGTCCGCAGCATGTCGCTTCCCTTTCGATTTTCGATTCCGCCACTTGCACGATGACGCACCGCAAAACTCCGGGGCCGGGCGTGCGCCGGTCCGCGGCCGCGCGGCGGCGTCATCGCATCGCGCCCATTGCCAAGCGGCGCGAAAGTGCTAGAACTGGAGCCGCCAGATCGTTCCACGCCGTATCCGTCGCTCGTTCCAGCCAGTATCTGCAAGGAGCTCCACATGATCGCGTTGTTCAAGGGTTTGGGTTTGTTGCTGCAGGACAATGAGCTGTACCGCAGTCCGTTCGAGAAACAGGTCGAACACTGGAAGAACCTCAGCGACGAACAGATACGCGACGAGGTGTCGGTACTGGCCAAGGCCAAGTGCCAGTGGCTGATGGCGTCCATCGTGCTCTGGCAGGCGTCCTCGCTGTTGATCCTGGGGCTGATCACCAACTACCTGTGGCGCGATGATTTCCATATCACCTTCACCCGCGTGGTGATCGTGTTCGGCTCGTGGGTGTCGATCCTGTTCGTGATCTGGTTCATGGCCAACATGTTCGACCACACCGCCGGCTTCGAGCGCTGGATGAAGGCGTTCAACAGCCGCGCCCGCATCAGTTCCGACGCCGACAGCGTGGAAACCGTGGCCGAAGCGCTGGAGATGGCCCAGCACTACCCCGAAGTGCTCGACTACAAGCAGGCGGTGGCGGCCCGCCGCGAACTGCGCCACGAGGACATCCGGATCATGCGCGAGCTGGGCCGCATGCGGCAGCACTCCGAACTGGTCGGCAAGCTCAACCACATCGGCGACGACGGGCTGCGCCTGCAACCGGCGTTCTGACCCCCGCTGCCGCTGCCTCGCTCCCGCAACGCCGCGCTCAGTCGCGGCGTTGCGCGTTGTGGGCCCGCACCTGCTGGCCGAAGCCATGCGGCAGGCCCTGCACGTCGCGCACCCCGCCCACCACCAGGCTGAAATCGCCCAGCGCCTGCCGCTGGCACAGCTCCCCGCCCGCCTGGTCGCGGCAGTGCTCGCGGTAGAGCCGGTAGAAGCAGTTGCCGCTCTGGCTCTGCAGGCACTGGAAGCGGGCATGGTCGCCGGACACCGTGGTGCGGCTGAGCACGGCCTGCTCGCCGCTGACGCGGACGATCGAGGTCTGCCCCTGGGGTTCGCGGTAGCCCAGCATCGCCAGCAGGCTGCCGAGCAGGAACGTCAGGTACTGCATGGCACTTCTCCTTGTACGGGCCGCGGACGGGGCTTACATGCCGCGGAACAGGCTCATGAACGGTTGGCTGACCACCAGCGTCTGGCTGCGCGCCTTCAGCCGCAGCACGCCACGGCCGCTGTCGTCGCGGCTCACTGCCGCGACCGCTTTCATGTTGACGATGGTGGAGCGGTGCACCTGGCGGAAGCACTGCGGGTCCAGCACCTGTGCCAGCTCGCGCAGCGAGCTGCGCAGCAGCAGTTCCTCGTCGGCGGTCACGACCGCGGTGTACTTGCTGTCGGCGCGGAAATACAGCACGTCCTCCAGCAGCACCAGCCGCGTCTCGCGGCCGTTGCTGGCGGTGATCCATGCCGGCGGCGGCGCGCTGGTCCTGGCGGCCGGCTGCCGCGCCAGCTGTTCCAGCAACTGGTCCAGCAGGCGCCGGTCCGGCGCACCGGCCTGCAGCCGCGCGAGCACCCGCTGGCGCGTGGCCAGCAGGCGTTCGTCGGCCACCGGCTTGAGCAGGTAATCGACCGCACCGCGCTCGAAGGCATCGATCGCGTACTGGTCGTAGGCGGTGATGAACACCACCTGGGTGCGCGGGCTGAGCGTTTCCAGCGCGCGGGCGACGTCGATGCCGGTGACGCCGGGCATGCGGATGTCGAGGAACGCCAGGTCCGGCCGCAGCGTTTCCAGCACCTCCAGTGCGGCGGCGCCATCCTCGCATTCGGCGGCGACGCGCAGTTCCGGCCACAGCCGCTGCAGCTGCGCCACCAGCGCCTGGCGCAGCAGCGGCTCGTCCTCGGCGACCAGGGCATCAAGTTGCATGGGGCAGCTCCGGTACCTGGATGGCGGCGGCCGCCGCGGCCTGTGCCGTGGGCGGCCTGCGCGGCAGGGTGATCGTGGCCGCCGCGCCACTGGGGAAGTTGGAGACCAGGGCAAAGCCGGCCTGCGCCCCGCAGCCCAGCCGCAGCCGCTCGCGCAGGTTCTTCAGGCCGATGCCGGTGCCGCCGCCGCTGCTGCCACCGACGCCCTGGCCGTCGTCGGCCACGGTGAGGTGGACCTGGCCATCGGCCTCGCGCGCCAGCACCCAGATCGTGCCGCCACCGGGCTTGGGTTCCAGCCCGTGCTTGATCGCGTTCTCCACCAGCGTCTGCAGCGCCATCGACGGCAGCACCACGTCCTGCAGCGCTTCGGGCACGTCGATCCGCACCGCCAGCCGCGCGCCCATGCGGATGCGCAGGATTTCCAGGTAGGCCTGCACCCGCTCCAGCTCCTGCCCCAGGGTCGACAGCGACTGGTCGATGCCCGGCAGCGAGCTGCGCAGATACTGGATCAGGTGGCCGAGCATGCGTTCGGCGCGTTCGGGATCGGTGCGGGTCAGCACCTGCGCGTTGGCCAGGGTGTTGTAGAGGAAGTGCGGTTCGACCTGCGCATGCAGCAGGTTCAACCGCGCCACGCTCAGTTCCTTCTCCGCCTCGGTGCGCTCGGCCGTCTCGCGTTCGTCGCGGCGCAGCTCGGCCACGCGCCGGCGCATCGCGCGACTGACCGCCTCGGCGTTCTCGCGGTTGCTGCCCTCGTCCGGTATCAGCAGGTCGGCCCAGGCGCCGGCCTCGGGCTCGAACAGCAGGGAGACGCTGCTGGTGCCCTGGCCGGGCGTCACCGTCGCCGACACCTGGTTGCGCTTGATCGCCAGCCACGACCGCGGGTTCCAGCGCGAGGGCGGGCTCATGTTGTAGGGATCCACGCGCACGAGCTTGGCGCGCAGCTGCAGGCTGCCGGGCGAGCTTTCGATATCGGTGACGCGCGGCAGCCCCGCGATCACCGACTCGACCAGCGCGAACGCCTGCCCGGCGTCGAACGGCAGTTCGATCTGGCGCCGCTGGCGGCTGGACAGGCTGTCGTGGTCCAGGCGGCCCGCCGTCAGCTTGACCCGGTGCAGATGGCTGGCGGCACTGATCGCCGCCATCGCCAGCACGCCGATCACCAGCAACGCGAATATCGCGCCGGGGTCGCCGAAGACCTGCGCCCATACGATGCCCAGCACGATCAACGCCAGCGCCCAGGCCACGAGGATGCGGAAGCAGAACCACAGGCTGGCGATCATGGCGGCGGTGTTCCCGGCTGGACAGTGGTGGCGAGCATAGGCGCTGGGCCGCCATGCACAAGCGCCCTGCGACGAAGACGGGAATCGGGGGAACGAACACGGGTGCCGGCGGCTGGAACCGGCGGGCGGAAACGCGGACGCCGCCCGTTGCGGGGCGGCGTCCGGGCACAGGCGGCGTCCATCCGGGCCGGATGGGCGCCACCGGGCGGGGTCAGCGGCGCTCGTCGGCGCTGGCGTCGCGGACCGCGCGGAACGGTTCGCCGGCGCTCCAGTTCGGCCAGGCACGCGAATTGGCCAGCTGCTCGCCGAGCGTGTAGACCACTTCCAGGTCGCGCGCGGCGCCGGCGAAGGTCCAGTCCGGCTGCCATTCGTCGCCCTGCTGGTGGTAGCGCCTGGCGGTGTAGTCGTCCGAGGCCTTCTTGCCCGCCGCCACGCCGCCGTCGATCCAGTCCTGCCCGGCCGAGTACGACAGCGCCGGCACGCCGCGCTTGGCGAACGGGAAGTGGTCGGAGCGGAAGAACAGGCCGGCTTCCGGCTTCGGGTCCGGGGTGTAGCGGATGTCCCAGCCCTTGGCCACGTCCTTGAGCTGGTCCAGCAGTTCGAAGCGCGCCGAGCCATAGATGCCGAAGTCGCGCGACGGGCCGAACGGCGCCATGCCGTCCATGTTGATCAGCGCGACGGTCTTGCCCAGCGGGTACAGCGGGTGGCTGGCGTAGTACTCCGACCCCAGCAGGCCCTTTTCCTCGGCGGTCACCGCCAGGAACACCACCGAGCGCTGCGGGCGCGGCGCCTTGGCGAAGCCGCGGGCCAGCTCCAGCAGTGCCGCGGTGCCGCTGGCGTTGTCCAGCGCGCCGTTGAAGATGCGGTCGCCGCGCGCGTCCGGCTTACCGACGCCGATGTGGTCCCAGTGCGCCGAATAGAGCACGGTCTCGTCCGGGTGGCTGCTGCCTTCCAGGCGCGCGACCACGTTGTGCGAGGTGATGACCTCGGTCTTGACCGCGTAGTCGGCCGAGAACGCCTCGCCCTTCAGTTCCACCGGGCGGAAATCGCGCGACTGCGCCTGCTTCTTGAGCGCCTCGAAATCCAGGCCGGCGCGCTTGAACAGGTCCACCGCCAGGTCGCGCTGGATCCAGCCTTCCAGCGGCGGATGCGCCGCGGCCGGATCGTCGCGCACCACGTCGAACATGGTGTTGGTGTTGGATCCGGCCACCGTCGCCCAGCCATAGGACGCCGGCGCGGTCTCGTGCACGATCAGCACGCCCGCGGCGCCCTGGCGCGCGCCCTCCTCGTACTTGTAGGTCCAGCGGCCGTAGTAGGTCATGCCCTTGCCGTCGAAGTCGCCGGTCCCGGTCTCGAAGTCCGGGTCGTTGATCAGCACCACCGCGATCTTGCCCTTCAGGTCCACGCCCTTGAAATCGTCCCAGTTGCGCTCCGGCGCCTTGACCCCGTAGCCGACGAACACCAGCGGCGCGTCCTTGATCGCGACCGCGCTGGCGCCGTTCATCGCCGCGCGCACCGCGATCTCGCGGCCCTGGGTCAGCGCCTGCGAGGTGCCCTTGCTGGACAGCGACAGCCGCGGCGTGCCGACGATATCGCCCTTGAGCAGCGGCACCGCCTGGGTCCACAGGCGCTTGCCGTCCTGCAGGTCGCCGCCGGGCTGCAGTCCGGCCTCGGCGAACTGGCGGCTCAGGTAGGCGATGGTCTTCGCCTCGCCGGCGGTGGCCGGGGAGCGGCCCTCATAGGCGTCGGAGGCCAGTTCCTTCACGTCGGCGGAAATCCGCGCGCCGTCGAACTTCGGCGGCGCGGCCATCAATGCGCTGGATACCGACATTGCCAGCAGGCTGATCACGATTCGCTTCACATCCATCTCCAATGGGTCGAACAACCACCGCAGTGTAGCCAGCACCACGACCGCGCGGGCAGTGCCGGAACGCATGGCGTCCCGTAGATGCGGGGCTTGCCCCGCATGCGGCGGCGAGCATCATGCGACGGCGGCCGGACCGTAGATGCGGGGCTCGCCCCGCATGCGGCGGTGAGCATCACGCGACGGCGCGCCGGATCGCGTAGATGCGGAGCTTGCCCCGCATGCGGCGGTGACAATCACGCGACGGCAGCCGGACCGTAGATGCGGGGCTCGCCCCGCATGGCGCCTTCCCGCCGAAGCCAGGTGCCGGACGAGCCCGCGACTACGTACCAGGGTGCTGGCACGCGCGGCTACAGGTTCGCCGCGCGCGCCCGCAGCGCCGCGCGTTCGCGGGCGTTGCCGCTCAGGTCGGCGGCGCGCTCGAACGCGGTGCGGGCCTCGTCGCGCCGGCCCAGGTGTTCGAGCAGATCGCCGCGCACCGCCTGCAGCGGCGCATAGTCCGCCAGCCGGCGGTCCTGCTGCAGGGCCTCGAGCAGCGGCCAGGCGGCCTGCGCGCCCTGCGCGCGCGCCACCGCCACCGTGCGGTTGAGTTCGACCACCGGCGACGGCATGACCACCGCCAGGCGCCCATACAACGCCGCGATGCGCGCCCAGTCGGTCTGGTCGGCGCGGCGCGCCCGCGCATGGCAGCCGGCGATGGCCGCCTGCAGCACATAGGCGTCCGCCTCGCCGCCCAGTGCCTGCGCCTGCTCCAGCAGGGCCAGGCCGCGGCCGATCTGCAGCCAGTCCCAGCGGCCGCGGTCCTGCTCCATCAACAGCACCGCCGCGCCGTCGGCATCGGTGCGCGCATTCATCCGCGACGCCTGCAGTTCCATCAGCGCCAGCAGCCCCAGCACCGCTGCCGAGCCGGGCATCAGCCCGGCCAGCACCCGGCCCAGGCGCAGCGCCTCGCCGCACAGTGCCGGGCGCATCCAGTCCTCGCCCTGGCTGGCGGCATAGCCCTCGTTGAAGACCAGGTAGAGCACCTCCAGCACCGAATGCAGGCGTCGCGGCAACGCCTGCCGCCGCGGCACCTCGAAGGCGATGCCGCGTTCGGCCAGGGTGCGCTTGGCGCGGACGATGCGCTGGGCGACGGTCGGCTCCGGCAGCAGGAACGCGCGCGCGATCTCGGCCGTGCTCAGGCCACACAGCAGGCGCAGGGTCAGCGCCACCCGGGCGTCGGCCGGCAGCACCGGGTGGCAGGCGACGAACAGCAGCCGCAGCAGGTCGTCGCCAATGTCGTCTTCCACTTCGCGCTCGTGGTCACGCACGACGCTCCCCTGGTGGTCCGGCTCATGCGCCATCGCCTCGTGCTTGCCGGCCTGCAGGCGGCGCTGGCGCAACAGGTCGATCGCCCGCCGCTGGGCGGTGGTCATCAGCCACGCGGCGGGGTTGTCGGGCACGCCCTGCCGCGGCCAGTGTTCGAGCGCGGCGACCAGCGCGTCCTGGGCCAGCTCCTCGGCGCTGTCCAGGTCGCCCAGCATCCGTGCCAGACGCGCGATCAGGCGCGGCGACTCCATGCGCCACACCGTGTCGAGCCTGCGCTGTATCTCGCGGGTATCCATCCGCCCGCGATCACACCACCGAGCCACGGTGCGCGCAAGCGCGCGCGCCGCGGGTCACGCCTCGACGAAGGCCTTGAACCCGCCCCAGAACATGCGCTTGCCGTCGAACGGCACGCTCTTGGCATCCATGCCGGCCAGGCGCGGGTCGGCCATGGCCCGGGCGTTGACCCGGTCGCGGTGCGCGCGCGAGCGGTAGACGATGTAGGCGAACACCACCACCTCGTCCGGCTTGAGCTTGACCGCCTGCGGGAACGAGGTGTGCCTGCCCGGCTTGACGTCGTCGGCGACCGCTTCCACGTAGGCCAGCGCACCATGCTCCTTCCACACCTTGGCACCCAGGCGCGCCATGCGCCGGTACTCGGCCAGCCGCGCCTGCGGCACCGGCAAAACGAAACCATCCACGTAGCTCATCGTCCTCTCCTCGCTGCAGCAGGTACGGAAGCGGCCGCGCCGGGGCCCGGCCGCCGCTGGATCAGCCCGGCGCGCCGTCCATGTACGCGATTTCCCAGAGGTGGCCGTCCAGGTCCTGGAAGCCGCGCTGGTACATGAAGCCATAGTCGCGTGCCGGCATCGGTTCGCTCGCGCCTGCGGCCAGCGCCTTGTCGACCAGCGTATCCACCGCCGCGCGGCTGGGTGCCGACAGGCAGGTGATGACTTCGGTGTGGCTGCGCGCGTCGCACAGCGGCCGGGGCGTGAAGCCCTGGAAGAACGGCTCCACCAGCAGCATCACGAAGATGCTGTCGCTGATGACCATGCAGGCCGCGTCCTGGTTGGTGAACTGCGGGTTGAAGGTGTAGCCGAGCGCGCCGAAGAACGTCCGGGACGCCTCCAGGTCGCGCACCGGCAGGTTGACGAAGATCATCTGCGGCGGGGCCATCGTCAGCGCGTCCCGTCCATCGGCTTCATGCAGTTGACCATCCACGGCTTGCCGTAGCGGTCCAGCAGCATGCCCCAGCGTTTGGCCCAGAAGGTCTCGGCCAGCGGCATCTGCACCTGGCCGCCTTCGGCCAGCGCCGCGAACACGCGCTCGGCTTCCTCCACGCTGTCCACGTCGACGTTGATGGTGGTGGCGCACGGCCCCTGGGCAGGCGGGCCGTCGGCGGCCATCAGGATCGCGCCGCCCGCCTCCACCTGGCAGTGCGCGACGTGGTCCGGCTGCGGGGTGTACCCGCCGCAGGCCTCACCGTCCATGTCGGGGCCGGGCGGCATGTCGGCGTATTTCATCTCCGACACCACCTTGCCGCCCAGTGCCCGGGCGTAGAAGGCCATGGCGTCGTGGGTGTCGCCATTGAAGCCCAGGAAAGGAATCAGTTTCATCGCATGTCTCCTTGCGGTCGGATCAGTCGTTGCGTTCGATGCGCTCGCGCAGACGTTGCTCCTGCGCGCGCAGTTCCGGGGTGAAGGCCTCGCCGAAGTCCTCGGCCTCGAACAACGGGCGGATCTCCACTTCCACCGGCGCGGTGCCGTCGGCGTCGAACGGGGCGCGGCTGAGCCACTCCACGGCCTCGTCCAGGGAACGGACCTGCCACAGCCAGAAGCCGGCGATCAGCTCCCGGGTCTCGGCGAACGGGCCGTCGATGACCTGCCGCCGGGCGCCATCGAAGCGCACCCGCGCGCCGCGCCGACTCGGGTGCAGGCCTTCGCCGGCCAGCATGATGCCGGCCTCCACCAATCGCTCGTTGTAGGCGCCCATCGCCGCCAGCTCGGCCTCGGTCGGCATCACCCCGGCCTCGGTCTCGGCCGTCGCCTTCACGATCACCATTACTTTCATGTCCATGCCCTTCCGGTTGCGGACCGGATGATCCGCTTCACCTCCGGTACGACGAACCAGCGCCGACGGAATCGACAACACCGGCGATGTTTTTCATGAACACGTTCATGGTTGCGGCGTACCCTTCACCCTGCGCCATCATGGCCCTCTGCTCCCGACAGGACCCGGCCATGAAATTCCTGCTGTTGATCCATATCGACCCGGCGCTGCTGGAGGCGCTGCCGCAACCTGCCTACGACGCGCAGATGCGCGAATGCCTGCGCCATGCCGACGCACTGCAGGCACAGGGCACCGTGCTGATGTCGCAGAAGCTGCAGCCGCCGGCGACCGCGCGGACCCTGCGCATCCGCGACGGCCAGCCGCGGATCACCGACGGCCCGTTCGCCGAAACCCGGGAAATCCTGGCCGGGTTCAACCTGATCGAAGCCGCCGACGCGGAGGAGGCCATGCGCATCGCCGCGCAGTTCCCGTGGGCGGCCTACGGCAGCATCGAAGTGCGCGCGGTGGATGACCTGCAGGCCGAGCGGATGCGGCTGGGCGCCTGAGCACCTGCTCAGGACACCACGATACGTAGGTCGCGGCGTCCGGCCGCTTCGTTACCGCTGTAATCGCGGACGGTGACCCGGATCACGTACTCGCCGGGTGGCAGGTCCGCGGGCTGCCATGCCGCCACTGCCAGGCGCCCGTCGCGCACCACATTGCTGACCACGTAACGGAACCGCGTCACCGCGCTGCCGTGCACGGTGATGCCGCTGTCCTCGGCATAGGCGACCTTGGCCGCGTCCGCCTGCGGCGGCATGCGGTTGAACTCGATGTTCATGCGCGGCTGTTCGTGGCCGGGCAGCGCGCGGCCGTCGGCGTCGAGGATCTGGTAGCCCAGCGCGTACAGGCCGAGGCGGCGGCGCGGCAGGTTGCCGTCCACCTGGTCCCAGGCCTCGACCACCAGTTGCAGGCCGCCGGCGTCGCGCGGCACCCGCAGGCGGCCGTCGCGGCTTTCGCGCAGGCGCTGGCCGCGGGCGTCGAACAGGGCGATGTCGTCGATGCGGGGCGGCACGTGGTCGGCGTAATTGGCGAAGCCCAGCCGTACCGCATTGCGCTCGTAACCCGATGGTCCGACCGCCAGGTGCACGTGGGCCTGGCTGTTGATGCTGCCCAGCGCATCGCCGGGGTGGAAGCGCGTACCGCGGCGCACGCGCACCCGCTGCAGCTGCCCGGCCTCGTCGTGCACCAGCTGAAAGCGGGCCGGATCGAGCGGGCGGTTGGACGTATCGCGGCCGACCTTCATGTGGATGTAGTCGACGGTGTCCAGCGACAGGCCCTCGGCCTGCCCGCCCAGGCTCCAGGTCGCCGCCGGGCTGCTGACCTTGGCCGCGGCGATGGCGAGCACGGTCTGGCCGACGTCGCCGCGGACGTCGAAGCCACCGTGCAGGTGGTGGCGGCTTTCGCCGCTGAAGTTGCCGCGCACTTCGCCCAGGGTGCCGACCACTTCGTGCCAGCCCAGCTGCGGCGCCAGCGGCCAGCGCCCTTCGTTGCGCGGCAGCGGGTTGTCCATCGCAGGCCCGACCGGCGCTTCGGCCGCCGCCATTCCCGCCACCGGCAGCCGCAGGTGATGGAGGCGGTAGGCATCGGCGTCGCCGAGCAGCAGGCTGCCATCGGGCGCCAGCGCGATGCCCGCCGGGCGCGCGAAGCGCTGCGCATCGCCGGCCACCGCCACCACATGCCCCGCCGGCGACACCTGCACCACGCGGCCGGTGATGCGCTCGCCGACATAGGCCACGCCGTCGTGGGTGAGCGCCAGCGTCATCGGCCCCCACAGCACGCGCGCGCTCCCGGGACCGCCGGCGCGCGTCGTGACGCGGCCGCTGCGGGTCACGGTGCGCAGCGCGTCGTTGCGCAGGTCGGCCACCCACAGCGTGCCGTCGGCGGCGAGCGCGAGGTCGGTGGGAGTATCGAAACGCGCCGCCTCGCCCTGGCCGTCGGCCCAGCCGGGGCGGCCGCCGCCGGCCAGCGTCCACACCCGGCCGTCCGGCTCGATCACGCGGATGCGGTCGTTCCAGGTGTCGGCCACGTACACCCTCCCCTGCGCATCCACCGCCACGCCCATCGGCCCGTCGAAACGCGCCTGCCGGCCGATGCCATCGGCGAACCCGGCCACGCCGTCGCCGGCCAGTGTGCTGACGTCGCCCTGCGCGGTGACCTTGCGGATCGCATGGTTGCCGGTATCGGCGACATACAGGTTGCCGTGGCGGTCCAGCGCCAGCCCGGAGGGCGTGTTGAACGCGGCGGCGTCCCCGCGTCCGTCGGCGAAGCCCTCGCGGCCGCCGGCCAGCACGTGGAACACACCGTCCAGCCAGCGGTAGAGGATGCGGTTGTTGTCGCCGGCATCGGCAACATAAAGCGTGCCGCCGGTGTCCATCGCCACGCCCCAGGGATCGCTGAAGCGGCTGTGCATGCCGGAACCGACGCTGTCGCCTTCGATGCCGTCGCCGGCCAGCAGCGCGACCTGCGCGCGCCAGCCCAGCGGCGTGGCGGCCGGCGCTACCGAGGGCGTCCGTGGCGGCCACAGATAGCTGGCCGCGAGCGCGCCCCCGGTCAGCAATGCCACGACCATCACCCAATGCCTGCGTTCCATGTACATCCCAGCGGTTGCGGACCCGGCACCATAGACGCTCGCCGGCCACGGAACCACCCGGCACCGACAGGATCGCCACCCGTCCCACGGAGTCATGCATGAATCTGCAACTGCACCTGCAGGAAAACCCGATCCGGCTGCAGCCACCGCAGGGTGCCGCGGTGGTGCTGCCGCTGTCGCTGGCGGACCTGCTGGCGGCGGGGCTGCACGCCTTTCCGCCGCAGCCCAGCGCGCTGGAGCAGACCATCCAGTGCGTCGAGGATGCGCTGATGCCGGCGATCCCGGCGCTGCGCCACCCGGCGCCGGTGCTGCTGGAATGCGCCGACCCGGTGCTGGCGCCGCTGTGGGCGGCCAGTGGACGGCCCCCGGCACGGCGGCCACGCTGTCCATCGCCGACGTCGAGAACGTCTTCGACCGGCTCGCGCGGGTGGCGGCCGGCGTTCCCGCGCACAGCCTGGGGTTGCCCGCGCAGCCGCGCTTCGCGGCCGCGCTGGTGGTGGTGCGCGAGCTGCTGCACCACATTCCACTGCCGGCGCTGCGGCTGCGGCCGGCGACGGACTGAGTACCGCCCCGGGCCGCACGCCCCGACGTGGCGCCGCGCGGGCACGCTCCGCGCGGCGGGTTGCGTGCCCGCGCGGTCAGCGGCTGCCGCGCGCCGCGCGCAGGTGGGTGCCGACCGGCACCGAGAACGCGCCGTTGTCGGCCACGTCCCAGTTGATCGACCACGCCATCACACCACGGAAGTCCGGATACGGCCGCGCCGGCTCGAGCGTGTCGCAGCCGGTGCCGCGGGCCAGGCAGTCGAACGCGCGGATGATGGCCGCCGGCGGCGCGTAGCCCGTGCCGGCCGCGCGCGGGCCGGAGGGCAGGGCCAGCGCCACCTGGTCCGGGCGCAGGCCGTGGAAGCGGCCCTTGCCGCCGGCCAGCGCGAAGCCCTCGATCAGCATCTTCGCCGAGCCCACCATCATGTCCACGCTGCCGGCCGGCAGTCTGTCCGCGCGGTAGGGGGTGGGCAGGCCGCCGTTGTTGTAGAGCTGCACGTGCAGCAGGTCCAGCTCGTCGCGCAGCCCGTCGATCAGCGGCAGGTAGGCGCCCCAGATGCCCTCCATCGACACCCAGCCGCCCTGCACGTAGGGGTGCTCCGGCGCCATCGACACGTACAGGTTGGGGTACATGGCATGCAGGCGCTTGACCGCGGAGACCAGGTGGCCGGTGACCGGTGCGCCGTGCACGACACCGGCGACCTTCTCCAGGTCGATATCGATGCCGTCGAGCCCGTAGGCGTCGATGGCCTGCGCGGTGGTGCGCACGAAGTTGTCCTCGTCGCGCTGCGTGCGCAACGTCACCTTGCCCAGCTCACCACCGAAGGACAGCGCCACGATCCCGCCGCGCGCGCGGCGCGCGGCGATGTCGGCGACCAGGCGCGTGCGCTCCAGCCCCGGCGCCGGATTGAACGCGACCCTGCCCTGGCCCATGTCGTCGGCGAATGC
The DNA here is from genome assembly GCA_002951995.1 of Stenotrophomonas acidaminiphila. Lineage (NCBI taxonomy): Bacteria > Pseudomonadati > Pseudomonadota > Gammaproteobacteria > Lysobacterales > Lysobacteraceae > Stenotrophomonas > Stenotrophomonas acidaminiphila. The sequence goes on along the minus strand of CP019797.1, from coordinate 439,536 downwards.
CAGCACCACCACGTCCCAGGCGTCGTCCACCTGGCCGAGCGGCAGCACCCCCGATCCGTTGTCGAAGTTGTGCAGGTAGCCGACCAGGGCATGGCGCGGCAGCGGGTGGCTGTAGCCCGGCGTCACGCCGGGCCGCGGCTCGGCGGCGCCGACCTGCCCGGCGTGGCAGCCGAAACTGGTGACCAGGAACAACATGCACGACAACAGGCGGCTCGGCTTCATCGCAATCCCAGGCGGTGGAGGAGCGCCGATTCTAGACAGCCGCCGGCACCAAAAATCCTTCTGGAACATGAAGTTGGCGAAGTTGTCCGGTAATGACCCGCGGCCGTCCGGGCACTGTCCAGAGGGCCTGTCCGGTGGGCCGCGGCGCGGTGTCGCGGCCCGCCGCGAGGGCCACCGCGCAGGACATCCGCAGGCAACCGGGCGCAGCCATCACGCCCCGGGCATGACTCACGCCGGCGCGTTCGCTCAGCCGCAGGTCTTCATGCGTCGTTCCGCCTCCCACAGCGCGCGCCTTGCCAGGTCATAGGCGCTGTCGGCCGCCGACGGCAGCGTGTGCTCGGCCTCGACCGGGTCGGCGCCATGGCGGTAGCGGTACTCCAGCCGCTCCAGCGCGTCCAGCTGCTGCAGCGCGTTGCCGAACCAGCGCCGGCGTACCGCATCGTCGCAGCGCGGGTAGCGCCGTTCCAGCTCGCCGATGGCGGTACGGATGCGACGGCTGGCCTCGCCATCCAGGCCGGGCAGCGGCTCATGGCGGATCGGCGCGGCCTTGTAGGCATCGCCGGTGGCTTCGCTGCCCAGGTCGGACGCGCGCTCGTGCAACGACGGGTTGAACGCCACATCCGGCGCGCGCCGCGCCTGCGCCGGCTGGATGTCCTCGCCGTAGAGCCACTTCTCCCTGCGTGACTGCCGGGTCCCGGCTGCACGCTTCGAGAACAGGCCGGCGGTGGCGCGCTCGCCGACGCCCGTCGCCAGTTCGTCGCGGTGGGTGAACAGTTGCTCGTCCTTGCCCGGGGTGCGTGCCCGCGCCGCGACATCGTCCGGCAGCGCGATCCCGCCATCGGCGGCGTACAGGCGACGCGCGGCGCCGGCCGCGGGCACCGGCGGCGATGACGCGGCCGGTGGCGGTGGCGGCGCGGGCGGCCGCTGGCCATCGGGCGGGAACGGCGGGGGCGCAACGGCGGGCGCCGCCACCCGGGTCGTGGCGGGCAGCGACGAGTGCGGCGGCACCGGATCCGCCGCGCGCGCCAGCCAGCGCACCTGCAGGCGCTGCTGCCGATGCTCCGCGGCGGGTTCGGGCACCTGCCACAGCACGCGGCCGGCCAGGCAGAGAATCGCCACGGTCGCCAGCCCGGCACCGATGCGGTGGGACAGGGGTTCGCTGACGCGGGAATCGTGCATGCCTCTCCATCGCAGACCTGCACGCGGCGGGAGCCCCGCGGTGCACCGTGGCAACTACAGACCGGAGGCCGGGCGGCGAGTTCCATCGCCGTCGCACGCCGATGCCCGGGTTACGATGGCTGCCCTTTCCGGCACCGGTGCCGCTCCGCGGCACTCCCAGCGCATGACCCACTACTCCGGCCCCCTGCTCACCCGCCCGCTGCTGGACGCCATGCGCGACGCGCAGCGACGCGGCGACGCGGTCTGGAACGGCTCGCTCGACCTGGGCCGCGGCACCGACGCGGTGCGGCTGGAGGCCGGTCGCTGGCAGTGGCGCGGCCACGATTATCCGTGGCCGGAGCGGCTCAAGGACCGCACCGTGTATTACTGGGACGGCGCGGATTTCGCGCCGGCCTCGCGGTTCGGCAATGGCCTGTACAAGCTGGTGCCGACCGACTGGGGCGTGCCGACCTTCGAGATCGACGGCATCAAGATGCTGGTCAGCGCGCAGCTGTCGCCGATGGATGACGCGCGGCGCAAGGTTGCCCTGGTCGCGCCGCGCGGCAAGCAGGTGCTCGATACCTGCGGCGGCATGGGCTATTTCGCCGCCTGCTGCCTGGAGGCCGGGGTGGCGGCGGTGCATTCGTTCGAGAAGAGTCCGGAAGTGCTGTGGCTGCGCACGCTCAATCCCTGGTCACCGGACCCGGCAGCGGCCGCCGCCGGCGGCCGCCTGACGCTGACCCACGGTGACATCTCGCTGGCCATCGCCGATATCGCCGACGCCTCGGTCGATGCGGTGCTGCATGACCCGCCACGCTTCGGCATCGCCGGCGAACTTTACTCGCAGGCGTTCTACGACCATCTGGCGCGGGTGCTGCGCCGCGGCGGCCAGCTGTTCCATTACACCGGCATGCCCAACCGGCTGACCAGCGGCCGCGACGTGCCGCGCGAGGTCGCCACCCGCCTGGGCAAGGCCGGGTTCCGCGCGCGCCCGGAACTGGACGGCGTGTTCGCGGTCCGCGACTGAGCGGCGCGCGTCATGGCAGCGGCGGCTGCCCGGTGTTGTCGCGCTGGAACAGCACCCGCTCCGGGCGGTGCAGGGCGAAACCCTGCGCGCTGTCCACGCCCAGCGCGCGCAGCAGGTCCAGGGTGTCCAGGTCGTCCACCCACTCGGCCACCACCCGGGCCCCGCGCTGGTGGCCGATGCGGGTGACGGCATCGACGATGGTCCGGCTCATCGGGTCGCGGCCGAGGTCGCGCACGAAACTGCCGTCGATCTTGATCACGTCCACCGGCAGGTTCTTCAGGTAGCCGAACGAGGCCATGCCGGCGCCGAAGTCGTCCAGCGCGATGCGGCAGCCGGCTGCGCGCAGGCGCTCGATCACCCGCACCACGCGCAGCAGGTCGCGCACCGCCACGGTTTCGGTGATTTCCAGGCACAGCCGCTGCGGCGGCACGCCATTGCGGGCGATCGCATTGAGGATGAAATCGGCCAGCCCCTCGTCCTCGAGGCTGGCGCCGGACAGGTTGATGGCACAGCTCTGCAGGCGCTCGCCGCAGGGATGCAGGGCATTGAAATTGGCCAGCGCGGTGCGGATCACCCAGCGGTCCACCGCCGGCATCAGGCCATAGCGCTCGGCCGCCACCATGAACACGCCCGGCGCGATCACGCTGCCGTCGTCGGTGCGCATGCGCAGCAGCAGCTCCACGCGGGTGACCGGTTCGGCGCCGGGCGACAACGGCACGATCTCCTGGTAGTCCAGCAGCAGGCGGTCCTGCTCCAGCGCCCGGCGCAGCTGGCTGGCCCATTCCATCTCGCCCATGCGCCGGGTGGCGTCGGCGTCGTCGCGGTACACCCGCACCCGGTTGCGGCCGTCTTCCTTGGCCTGGTAACAGGCCGTGTCGGCCCAGGCCAGCAGGTCCTTGAGGGTGCATCCGGGCTGGTCGACCAGCACCAGCCCGATGCTCGCGCTCACCGTGTAGCTGCGTCCCAGCCAGCAGAACGTCGAACGCTCGATGCACGCGCGCACCTGCTCGGCCAGCAGGTCGGCCTGGGCCTGGTCCACGCCGGACGCCAGCAGCCCGAACTCGTCGCCGCCCAGCCGCGCCAGCAGGTCGCCATCGCGGACGTGGCGCCGCATCGCCTGCGCCAGCTGCACCAGCAACTGGTCGCCGGCGCTATGCCCGGACAGGTCGTTGATCAGCTTGAACTGGTCCAGGTCGATGTACATCAGCGCGAACGCCCCCTCGCCGGCGGCGTCGCGGTCGAGCAGCGCCTGGCGCAGGCAGCGCTCGAACTCGCGGCGGTTGCACAGCCCGGTGAGCTCGTCATGCGCGGCCTGGTAGCGCAGGCGCTCGGTCATCTCGCGCTGCGCGCTGGTATCGCCGGCCACCATGAGCAGGTGCGGCACGTGGTCGATCTCCAGCATGGCGAGCGAGGCATTCACCCACAGCGCGGCATCGGCACCGCGCACCACGAATGCCTCCTGGCTGCTCCATGCGCCGTGCGCGCGGGTGGCGGCGACCGCCTCGCGACCGTGCACGGCATCGGCGAACAGGCCCTCCAGTGGCGCGCCGGCGACGGCGCCGAGCTGGGCCCTGGCCGCGCGGTTGGCGTAGGTGATGCGCCCGTCGCGCGCGTCGGCCACCAGCACCAGCGCCGGCAGCATCTCGTTGAGGGCCTGGAACCGCGCCTCGCTTTCGCCGAAGCGCGCGCTCATCCGCCGCGCCAGTTCGAGCGCGCGGCGGTGCACGCTTGCCTGCGACCACAGGAACAGGGCCAGCAGCACGCTGATTGAACTGCCGCCGATCACGATCAACCGCAGCTGCGCCCACTCGCCCATCGGTACGCGCGGCCACAGCCGCAGTTCCCACGTGCGCCCGCCGAATTCCATGCGCCGCACCTGCAGCGCCGCCGGGTCGGCCGGCACCGGCGCGCTGGCGAACACCCGCGCATGCGCCGGCAATGCGCCCAGGTCGCGGATCTCCACGTCCATGTGGTCGAGGATGCGGCCATACAGCGCCTGGCGGACCATCGGCTCCAGGCGCACGCTGACCGCCAGCGCGCCCAGCTCGCGCGCGCGCCGTTCCGCGACCGTGGCCGGCATGGCGCCCGGGGTGTACGCGGGCAGGCGCACGGTGATGCCCATGTCGCCCGCCGCCCGCTGGCCGCGGAACTGCAGCAGCGGGAACGGCGCGGACAGGGCGGCCGCATCGGCGTCGCGCGCGCGCCGCAGCGCCTCCATGTTCTCCGGTTGCCGGGCGACATCGAAACCGACCAGCACCTCGTTGCCTTCCAGCGGCGCGACGTACTGGTAGCGGTAGGTGGCCTGGCCAGCGGCGTCCACCTGGCGCTGCGCGAAGGCGATCAGCACGTAGCCATGGATCCACTCCTGCGAACGCAGGTTGCGCTGGTAGCTGTCGAAGGTGCCCTGGTCCAGCTGCGCGGTGCCCGCCAGCAGCACGGTCTGCATCGCCCGCAACCCCAGCGCGGCGCCGGCCAGCGGTTCACGCAGGCGCGCGGGCGCGGCATCGGCCAGCGAGCGCTGCAGCGACTGCACCCGTTCGCGCTCGCCGCGCCATTCGCCAAGCGCCACCCGCGCCGTCAGCGCCAGGCCGGTGACCAGCACCAGCAGTGCCCACAGCGGCGTGGCGAACAGGGAGCGCGGCATCCCGCCGTCAGCTGCGGGTAGCGGGGCGTCATTGTGCATGGGCAGCCCTTGCAGGCACCGCCAGTGCGCTGCACCGGCGGCCGCTGGCCAGCGTGCCGCCGTGGACTGTCATCGCCCCGCCATCGTCCATATCACCGCCCCTGCCCGGCCCGAACCCCAGTTCGCCGGCGCCAGCAACCGGCCCCGGCAACGCACCACGAACGGCCTTCCCGCCGTACCGCCGAGCGTCAATGCCACCGGCAGGATCCTGTACCACCCGGGCGATTCTACGCGCCGTCCGGGCCACGCGGCCGTCAACGCACCTGTCCGTGCCGGCCCCACCCGCCTTGACCACCATGCCCGCTCCCGTTACCGGCGCACCCGCCGTGTCGTCCCTTTCTCTTAACGCCAATCCGGGTATATCTCGACACCGGACAACGCCTCCCCGCACCCGGCGCCCTGCCGCACACAGGCACGCGCCGGGCCCTGCATCTGCCGCCGGTTCCGGCCCCCGCCGTGCGCACTTCCGGCCATCCGCAGATGCATGGCGCCGCACGGGGCGGGCCTCCAGACAGACCCGATGCAAACCCTGTTCCCGCCTGCGGGAGCCGGGACCGTCGTCGCGCGCCCGCGCGACGGCCCACCCACGCCGTTGCCGCCGGCCCTGCCCGGCCGCGACGGGGCAACGCCACCATGACCCGGGGCCCGTCGCCCCGCAGGAGAGTGCCCTTGAAAGATGTGAACATGTTCCTGCAGGGACCCGGGGCGGAGCGCCGCGCGGTCACCGTGCTGGCGACCGAGCGCGTGCCCCTGGAGACACTGCTGTGCCATGCCCCAACGCCGGCACGGGCGTCCTTGTCGACCTGCATGTGCTGGTCGATGCGCAGGGCAACCTGGCCCGGCAGATCGACCATGAGGGCCTGCGCTACCGGTTCAGCGGTTCGAATGCGACCTGGGTGCTGGTGGTCAGCTGACGGCTGCGGCGTGAAATCGCCCGCGCGCGCATCGACGCCGGGGTAACGGCGGCCCCCGCTACCCTGATGCCGCGGTACCGGCCGCCCCCCGCGATGGCCCGCGCGGCGTCCGGACGGCGGCAGGGTCGGCGGCAGCCGGTGCGCCCTTGGCAGGCGGCCGGCACTGCCCCCGGCCGGGGTACCGCGCAGCCACAGGAGGAACCCGCCATGGTCAAAGCCGTCCCGAGCCGCCTTCCCCCGCCGTTCCACTGGGTCGAGGAACCCGATCGCAAACGCCTGTGCCTGGGCGGGGTCAAGGTGCTGGAAATCTGCCGGCGCAACCTCGGCTGGATCGTGGAGGTCTACCTGCACGAGCCGTCGCGCCCGCTGCCGATCATTGCGGTGCGTTCGGCCAGCGCCGGCATGCGCTGGGGCGCGCGCTGGGCCAAGCAGCACATGCGCATGCTCACCCAGCTGGCACGCGATCCCGGCGCGCCGGGGCATCCGGCGCACTGAGCCGGCGCGGCGCCGCCAGGCGACCGTCTCCAGACCGCGCAGCAGGCGCATGGCCGCGGCAACCGCCCGGGCCGGCCCATGCCCGGTGCGGACCTGGGTGCGCTGCCGCGCGCTCAGCACCTGACGGCGTTGCGGCCCTGGCGCTTGGCGCGGTACATCGCCAGATCCGCGCGCCGCAGCAGTTCCGATGCGCTCTCGCCCGTGGCCATCTCGGCGACGCCGGCCGAGATCGACAGCGAGAACAGGTCCAGCTCATTGACCCGAGTCGTGTTGACCTTCTGGCGCAGGCGCCCGGCCAGCTCCATGGCCTGCGCCAGGGTGGCGCCGGGCAGGATGACCAGGAACTCCTCGCCGCCCCAGCGGATGGCGCGGTCGTCGGCGCGCACGCAGGATTTCAGCACCCGGCCCACGCACACCAGCGCGTCGTCGCCGGCCTTGTGCCCGTGCACGTCGTTGATGGCCTTGAAGTGGTCGATGTCGGCCATGATCACGCTCAGCGGCCGGGCCGACGCCTGCGCCTGCGCGACCAGCCCGTAGAGCTGTTCGGCGCCGGCATGCCGGTTCAACAGCCCGGTCAGCGAGTCGATGGTCGCCATCTCCATCAGCCGGCACTCGCGCTCGACGCGTTCGCTGACGTCCTTGCCGGTGCTGATGTAATGCGATATCCGGCCACGGCCGTCGCCGACCGGGGCGATGCTCTGCTCGACGTGGATCTGGCGGCCGCTCTTGTGGCGGTAGGTGAAGGTGGCGCGGAACGGCTTTCCCTCACGCAGGCAGACCCGCAGGTTGCGGTAGAACAGCGGGTCCTGGTGCGACGGGTACAGCATCCGCGCCGACTGCCCGAGGATCTCCTCCGGCGCATAGCCGGTGAGCCGGGCAAAGGCTTCGTTGACGAACACGACGCCGGTGTCGCGCCCGGTGATCAGGATCGGGTCGATCGCGGCATCCAGCGCCTGCAGCAGCAGCCGGCGTTCCTGCTCGGCGGCAATCCGCGCGCTGATGTCGTTCTGCACCGACACGAAATACGCGATCGCACCGCTGGCGTCGCGCACCGGGGAAATGCTCCACTCCACCGTGTAGGCACGGCCGTCGGCGGCATAGTTGACCGTGCTGCCGGCGAATGGCAGCCCCTGCTGCAGGTGCCGGCGCAGCGAGGCCATCAGCGCCCGGTCGGTGAGTGGACCCTGCAACAGGCGCGGGCTGCGGCCGAGCAGCTGCTCCGGCCGGTAGCCGCTCATGCGGCAGAACGCCGGGTTGGCGTAGACGATCAGCGGGCCGCCGCCCTCCAGCCCGGCATCGGTGATGAGCACCGCGCTGGTGCTCTGGTCGACGGCGTGGGCAAGCACCGCGGGACTGACGGCGCCAAGCAGGTCCAGCGCCTGCCCGTCATCACTCAGGCGACCCACGGTATGTCCGCCTCATGCGCGATGCGCTCGAACTGCGGGCGCCCGAACCAGTAGCCCTGCATCAAGCCGATGCCGAGGTCGGCCAGGCAGCGCGCCTCGTCCGCGGTCTCGATGCCTTCGGCGATCACCTCGATGCCCAGCTCCCGGCACATCGCGACCACGCCGGCGACGATCGCGCGCCGCGGCGGGCTCTGGTCGATCGCGCGGATCAGGGCCATGTCCAGCTTCACGATGTCCGGCTGGAAGTCGGCCAGCAGGGTGAGCCCGGCGAAACCGGCGCCGAAGTCGTCGATCGCGGTCTTGAAGCCGATCCGCTTGTACTCGCTCAGGATCTCGGCCAGCCAGCTGCCATCGCTTACCTGCTCGCCCTCCACGGTCTCGAAAATGATCTGCTCGACCGGGAAGCCGTAGCGCCGCGCCGCGCGCAGCGTGGAGCGGATGCACAGCTCGGGCCGGTAGATGGCGTTGGGCAGGAAGTTGATCGACAGGTACGAACCCATCTGCAGCCGCGACGCGGTCTGGATCACCTTGTCGCGGCAGGCCTGGTCGAACGCATAGCGGTTGGACGCGGTGATCCGCGACAACACCGAAGCGGCCGGCTCGCCGGCGGTGCCGCGCACCAGGCCTTCATGCGCGAATATGCGGCGCGCGCGCACATCGACGATCGGCTGGAACGCATAGCTGAACTCGAAATCCAGCGGCTGCGCGTCGACGCACAGGGCGCAGCCGGCGCGCGTGTCGGTGGAGTTCATGCGGTGGGTTCTTTGCGCCGTGGGTGGGCGAAGGATAGCGGCTGCCACGCAACCCGGGCCAGCCACCCGCGCTGGCGGTCAACCGGCATGGGCGGCGATATCGACGTTCTCGACGACTGCCGGCCGCGGCCCGGGGGCGATCACCAGCCGCAGCAGGCAGCGACCGATCGCCTCGGTAGTGGTGAACACCCGTGGGCAGGCGCCGGCCAACAGCGCCAGCAGCGGGTCGCCCAGCGCGTACAGGCCGCGGCGCAGCCGGTGCGGCGACACCGTGCCGTGCACCGGGCGGACCACGCCGGGGCGCACGCTGGTGTGGGCCAGCCCGCTCCGCGCCAGCACCTGCTCGGCTTCACCCTTGACCCGCAGCGGCATCAGCGCGCTGCCGGCATCGGCCCCCATGCCGGAGATGTACGCCACGAAGCCACCGGGGTTGGCGCCGGCGTACGCCGCCAGCACCCGCTCCAGCGTCGCCACGGTCGCCTCGCGGTACGCCGCCTCCGACAGGCCCAGCGGCATCGGGCCGGCGCAGTACAGGCAGGCGTCGTGGTCGCGCAGGTCGATCGCGGCCAGCGCCCCGGCGGAGAACTCCGGCGCCAGCAGCACCTGCACGCGCGGATCGGGCGAGGCCAGCGGGCGCCGGACCAGCACGCTCACCGCCTCCACCTGGTCCGAGCCCAGCAGCACGCGCAGCACGCCCTGGCCGACCAGGCCGGTGGCGCCCACCAGCAGAATGCGCTTGCCCATGACGTCGTTCCTCAGTTGCGCCCACGGCAACGCCGCGAACAGTAGCGCACGTTTTCCCAGTCGCGCGCCCACTTGCGGCGCCACGCGAACGCACGCCCGCAGGCCGCGCAGATGCGCTGCGGCAGCTCGGCCTTCGCGCGCATGCGCGGCATCAGTGCACCCCGTCCACAGGGCCCGCGGAGCTGGCGATGCAGGGGCGGCCGCAGGGGCAATGACGGTGCGACGGGTGGACATGGGTGGCCCAAGGCGGCTGTGCAGTCACCGGGTTGTACGCAGGCGATGGGCACTTGGATGCATCCATGGCGGCCGTTGCTGCGTAAACCCCGGCATCTCCCCGATCACGGATGCACGCCATGCGCCTTGCCCGGCCCTTCCTCGTGCCGCTGCTGATGGCCACCCTGCTCAGCGGCTGCGCCCAGGCCAAGCACCCTCCGATCACGCCGGTGAGCTCGGTGGACCTGCCACGCTTCATGGGCCGCTGGTACGTGATCGGGATCATTCCCACGCGCCTGGAGCGCGGCAACCACAACCCGGTGGAAACCTACCGCCTGGACAGCAAGGGCCAGGTGTGTACCTGGTACCGCTACCGCCCCGGCGGGTTCCAGGCGCCGGTGAAGCTGCTGGCATCCACCGGGCTGGTGCAGCCCGGCACCGGCAATGCCGAATGGAAGGTGCGCTTCTTCGGGCTGTTCAAGGCGCAGTACCTGATCGGCTGGCTGGCGCCGGACTACAGCCAGGTCATGGTGGTGCGCGATGCCCGCGACTACCTGTGGTACATGGCGCGCAACCCCAGCGTGCCCGACGCCGACTACCAGGCCATGCTGCAGCGCGCGGCGGCGCTGGGCTACGACACCACGCGGATCGAGCGGGTTCCCCAGCACTGGCCTGAAACCGGCCAGGACAAGGACACCTTCGATGGAGCATGCCGATGAGATGGTCGGTACTGCTGCTGGCGCTGTCGATGCCGCTGGTCGGGTGGCTGTCCAACAGCGGCCTGCTCGGCCCGACCAACGGCGAAATCTCCGCGCGCTACCCGACCCTGATCGTCGCCGCCGGCTACGCGTTCGCGATCTGGGGCCCGATCTTCGCGCTGGACGTGGTGTTCGGCATCGGCCAGCTGGTTACCGGCGAGGACAGCTGGCGGCTGCGCCGCATCCGCCGGTTCACCGCCGCCGGCTTCGCCCTGACCTCGCTGTGGATGGTGGTGTTCACGCGGCAGTGGTTCTGGCTGGCGCTGGCGGTGATCTGGCTGAGCCTGGGCTGCCTGTTGGCGGCCGCGTGGCTGGCCTCGCATACCCGCCGCCATGCGCGCCAGCCGTGGTGGCAATGGCTGCCGCTGTCGCTGCACGCCGGCTGGGTGTCGCTGGCGGTGTTCCTCAATGTCGCCCAGGTGGTGGTGGCGTTCGAACTGCTGCCGGTCGATCACATGCTGCCGTGGACGCTGCCCCTGTTCGGCCTGGCGGCGATGCTGCTGCTCGGCATGCTGGCCATCCTGCGCGGCAACCCGTGGTACGCCCTGCCGGCGGTGTGGGGGCTGCTGGGCGTCTATGTGCGCCAGATCCAGTCACCGCTTGCCGGCGCCACCGTGGCGGCGCTGGTCGCGCTGGCGCTGGCGGTGCTGCTGGTCGCGGTGGCCTTGAGATACGCGTTTTCCCCGGCGCTGCCGCCGGACCCGCCGTGACCTGCGTGCGGCTGCTGCTGGGCGACCAGCTCGATCCGCGGCACCCGTGGTTCGACCACACCGATGCGGACGTGCTGTACGTGATGATGGAAGTCCGCCAGGAAACCGACTACGTACTGCACCACGCGCAGAAGATCCTGGCGATCTTCGCGGCGATGCGGCGCTTCGCCGCGCACCTGCGCGCGGCCGGCCACCGGGTCGACTACCTGGCGATCGACGATGCCGGCAACCGCCCGTCCCTGGTGGACAACCTGGACCGGCTGCTGGCGCAGCACGCCGCCACCGCGCTGGAATACCAGGCGCCCGACGAATGGCGGCTGGACGCGCAGCTGCGCCGGTATGCGGCGCGGCAGGCGATCCCGGTGCGCTGCGTGGACAGCCACCACTTCCTGGCCGGACGCGGGGAGGCGGCCCGCTTCTTCGGCAGCCGCGGGCGCTGGACCATGGAGCCGTTCTACCGCCACATGCGCCGCCGTCACCACGTCCTGCTCGAACCCGACGGCCGCCCCCTGGGCGGGCGCTGGAACTTCGATGCGGACAACCGCAAGCCGTGGCGCGGCGATCCCCCGGAGCCGCCGGATACCCGCCCGCGGCATGACCTGCGCGCGCTCTGGCAGTGCATCCAATCCGCCGGCGTCGCCAGCTTCGGCGATCCGCAGGCGCATGCGCTGCGCTGGCCACTGGACCGCGCCGAAGCCCTGCAGCAGCTGCAGGCCTTTCTCGACCACGGGCTGGCGCATTTCGGCGACTACCAGGACGCGATCAGCGCGCGCGCGCCGCGGCTGTTCCACTCGCTGCTGTCGTTCGCGCTGAACGTGAAGATGCTCGATCCGGCCGAGGTCATCGCCCGCGCCGAGGCCGCCGCCCACGATGGCCGCGCGCCGCTGGCCGCGGTGGAGGGTTTCATCCGCCAGATCCTGGGCTGGCGCGAGTACGTGCGCGGGTGTACTGGGCGCGGATGCCTGGCTATGACCAGTGCAATGCCTTCGGCCATGACCTGCCACTGCCGGCCTGGTTCTGGACCGGCGATACGCACATGGCCTGCGTGCGCGGGGCGATCGGTCAATCGCTGGCCCACGCCCATGCCCACCATATCCAGCGGCTGATGGTGATCGGCAACTTCGCGCTGCTCGCCGGGCTCGACCCGCAGGCCCTGCACCGCTGGTACCTGGGCATCTACATCGATGCCTTCGAGTGGGTCGAGCTGCCCAACACCCTGGGCATGAGCCAGTTCGCCGACGGCGGGCTGCTGGCCACCAAGCCGTATGTATCGGCGGCCGCCTATCTGCACCGGATGGGCGACCACTGCGGCCAGTGCCGCTACCGGCGCGACCTGCGCACCGGCGCCCGCGCCTGCCCGTTCAATGCGCTGTACTGGGACTTCCTGGACCGGCATGCGCCGCGGCTGGCGCACAACCCGCGCCTGGCCCTGCCCTACCGGCAGCTGGCGCGGATGCCGGCCGGCGAGCGCCAGGCCCTGGCCCAGCAGGCCGCGCAGCTGCGGGCGCGGCTGGACGCGCTGTGACCCTGCGCACATCCAACGCGCCGATGCCCGCGTAAGCACGACCATGCCCCGGGCCTGCGGCGTCCGCCAGACCGGGCCTCCCCCGCCCCGCTACCGAGCGCTCTCCCATGTCCCAGCCACCGAACGACCCCACCCTGCTCGACACCCTGCTGCCGCTGCCGGTGTCCGAGCGCGTCCGCCAGCGCCTGCTGCGCGCGGGCCAGCGCTTCCATGCCAACGACAACATCGCCGGGCACCTGCATGCCGGCGAGCTGGCCGCGATCGAGGACGAGGTTGCCGCCCGCGCGCAGGAGCTGCTGCGCGCGCTGGTGATCGATACCGACAACGACCACAACACCCGCGACACCGGCCGCCGGCTGGCGAAGATGTTCGTCCGCGAGCTGTTCGCCGGCCGCTACCAGCCAGCGCCGGCGGTGACCGAATTCCCCAATGCCGAGCGCCTGAACGAACTGATGATCGTCGGCCCGCTGCGGGTGCGCAGCGCCTGCTCGCACCACCTGTGCCCGATCATCGGCCAGGTCTGGATCGGGGTGCTGCCCGACGCCAACTCCAACCTGATCGGCCTGTCCAAGTATGCGCGGCTGGTCGAGTGGATCATGAGCCGGCCGCAGATCCAGGAGGAGGCGGTGAGCCAGATCGCGCAGCTGCTCGAACAGCGGCTCCGGCCCGACGGCCTGGCCGTGGTGATGGAAGCCGACCACTACTGCATGCACTGGCGTGGGGTGAAGGACGACGGCTCGAAGATGACCAACAGCGTGATGCGCGGCAAGTTCCTGAGCGACCCGGCGCTGCGCCGCGAATTCCTGTCGTTGCGCCACCGCGGCTGAGCCGGCCACGCTGCCGCGCTGCCGGGCCGGCAATGGCCCGGCACCGGTGTCCGGGTGTGCCCGGCTACAGGCCGACCATCGGCTGCATCTTGCGCGCCAGCCAGCCACGGAACTGCAGCGGGCCGTCCAGCGCCGCCACGCAGACGCATGGCACCCCCGGCGAGGTGATCGGCCGGTGCTCGATGTCGCTGTCCAGGTCGGCCATGTCGCCCGGGCCGAAATGGCCCAGCTCGTCGTCGTACGCGCCCTGCAGGATCTGCGTCAGCTCGCTGCCGTGGTGGCTGTGCAGGGGGATGCTCTTGCCCGGCGCGATCTTGAGCATGACCAGGGTGTCGCCACTGCCCGCCGCGGCACGCACCAGGTGCACGCCGGGGGCGACCCAGCGCCAGCGCAGCGCCTTCCAGGTGCGCCCGAAGTAGGGATGCAGCGCCCGCGGCAGCAGCTCGGCCGGCCGGTGCATCGGCGCCGGGGCCGGTTCGGCCGCGGCCGCCGGCAGCGGCTGCTGCAGCCGGGCCAGGATGTCGCCGCGCAGCTGCGCCTCGCGCGCCGAGGCCACGGCCGGCTGCTGCTGCAGCAGCAGCGCGCCGCCGACGTGCTCGGCCGCGGCCAGCTGCCGCCGGCAGTGCGCGCATCCCTCCAGGTGGGTCGCCGCCACTGCCGCCATGGCCGCGGACAGGGCGCCGGCGGCGTGGCTGACCAGGGTGGCCGGATCCAGGTGATGGCGCGGGCTCATGCGGCCCCCTTCACGCTGGACTGCAGCTGCTGGAAGGCGCGGCGGATGTACGACTTGACCGTTCCCAGCGGCATGCCCAGCTCGTCGGAAATCTGCTGGTGCGACTTGGCTTCGAAGTAGGACATGCGGATCAGGCGTGCTTGGATGGCGGACAGGCGTTCGATGCGCTCGTTGAGGTCGGCATGCGCCGCATAGCTTTCGGCCGAGGAAAAATCCGGATCCTCGGTCTCCTGGCAGAACTCCAGGCCGTCATCGTCCTGGATCTCCACCGCGGTCCAGTGGGTCTCGCGGCGCAGCCGGTCGATGTGCAGGTTGCGCGCGACCCGGAACAGCCAGGTCGACAGCGTACTGCGCGCCGGATCGTAGCTGTCGGCACGCTGCCACAGCCGCAGCAGGGCTTCCTGCGCCAGCTCCTCGGCCACCACCTCCGGCGCACCGAGCCCGCGCAGGTACAGCCGCACGCGCGGCGCGAAGTGATCGTAGATGCGCATGAAGCAGCGCTGGTCGCGCTGCAGGGCGACGGCCTGCATCTGCGCGGACCAGTACCCGGCACTGCCCAGGCTTGTTTCGGCGATCGACATGACTCTGGCCGCCTCGAAGGGCGACAGGTCTCCAGGGTGGGCGTCCGGGCACATGGTAGGGCAGTTGGCAGGCGGTGCGGGCATCTGCCTGCTTGTACGCGGACGGCCCCGGTTTGGATGCAGGCCGGCGCCCACGGCGCCTGCATCCAACGGCGCGGCAATACCGTATAGAAGGGCGTACCCCGCGGACCACCGGCAATGCCCCTGCACCCAGCTCCTCCCCTGCCCCGCCCGCCTCCCCGGCGCCCGCCCGTGTCCTGCGCAGCCTGCGCCTGTGGTTCGACAGCGCCGCCGCGGCGCCGGCCAACGATGCCGATGCCGACCGCGTCGACTGGCTGCGGGTGCTGCCGTTCGTGCTGCTGCACCTGGGCTGCGTCGGGGTGATCTGGGTCGGGGTCTCGCCGGTGGCATTGCTGGTGGCCGGGGTGCTGTACGTGGTGCGGATGTTCGCGATCACCGGCTTCTACCACCGCTACTTCTCGCACCGCAGCTTCCGCACCTCGCGCGGGCTGCAGTTCGTGTTCGCGCTGATCGGCGCGACCAGCGTGCAGCGCGGCCCGCTGTGGTGGGCCGCCCACCACCGCCACCACCACCGCCATGCCGACCAGGCGCAGGACCTGCACTCGCCGCGGCACGGCTTCTGGCGCAGCCACATGGGCTGGTTCATGACCCCGCGCGCGTTCGCCACCGACCTGAGCCGGGTGCCGGACCTGGCCCGCTACCCGGAACTGCGCTGGCTGGACCGCTACGACGTGGCGGTACCCGTGGCCATGGCCATCGCCCTGTACGCCACCGGCGCGTTGCTGCAGCACCTGTGGCCGGCGCTGGACACCAGCGGCGCGCAGTTGCTGGTGTGGGGGTTCTTCATCTCCACCGTCGTGCTGTTCCATGCCACGGTGACGATCAACTCGCTCTCGCACCGCTTCGGCAGCCGCCGCTTCGAGACCGCCGACGACAGCCGCAACAATTTCCTGCTGGCGCTGCTCACCTTCGGCGAGGGCTGGCACAACAACCATCACTTCTACTCCAGCAGCGCCCGCCAGGGCTTCCGCTGGTGGGAAGTGGACCTGACCTGGTACGGCCTGCGCCTGCTCGCCCTGCTGGGCCTGGTGCGCGACCTCAAGCCGGTGCCCGCCTGGGTGCTGGAACGGCCGGAGCGCTGAGATGCGCATCGCCGTCGTCGGTTCCGGCATCGCCGGCCTGGCCAGCGCCTGGCTGCTGTCGCAGGCGCACGAGGTGGTGCTGTTCGAGGCCGCCGACTACCTGGGCGGGCACACCCACACCCACGACGTCAGCGTGGGCGGCCGCCCGTATGCGGTGGACACCGGCTTCATCGTCCACAACCCGGACCACTACCCGCTGCTGACCCGGCTGTTCCAGGCGCTGGAGGTGCAGACCCAGCCCACCACCATGAGCTTTTCGGTGCACAACGGGCGCAGCGGGCTGGAGTACAACGCCACCTCGCTGGATGCGCTGTTCTGCCAGCGCCGCAACCTGCTCTCGCCGCGCTTCCTGGGCATGGTGCGCGACCTGTTCCGCTTCTACCGGCAGGCGCCGGCGCTGCTCGAGGGCGACGGCCCGGGCCCCGGGCTGGGCGAGTGGCTGCAGGCCAATGGCTACGGTGCGGCCTTCCGCGACGAACACCTGGTGCCGATGGCCTCGGCGCTGTGGTCTTCGCCGCCGCGGCAGATCCTGCAGTTCCCGGCACGCTACCTGGTCCAGTTCATGGCCAACCACCAGATGCTGCAGGTCAGCGGGCGCCCGCAGTGGCGGGTGGTGCGCGGCGGCTCGGCGCGGTATGTCGACGCGCTGCGCGCGCGCTGGACGGTGCAGGAGCGGCTGGCGTGCCCGGTGCGCGCCATACACCGCCATGGCGACCGGGTGAGCGTGGACAGCGCCGCCGGCAGCGAGGTGTTCGACCAGGTCGTGCTGGCGTGCCACAGCGACCAGGCGCTGGCGCTGCTGGCCGACGCCAGCGACAACGAACAGGCGATCCTCGGCGCGATCGGCTACCAGCCCAACGAAGTGGTGCTGCACACCGACGCGTCGCTGCTGCCGCGCCGGCGCAAGGCATGGGCGGCCTGGAACGCGTTCGTCCCGGGCGATGCCGACGCGCCGTGCACCGTCAGCTACTGCATGAACCTGCTGCAGGGCCTGGATGCCCCCGAGCCGCTGGTGGTCACCCTGAACCGCAGCGAGGCGGTCGACCCGGCGCGGGTACTGCGGCGCCTCGCCTACCAGCACCCGGTGTACACCCCGCAATCGGTCGCCGCGCAGCAGCGCCGCGCCGTCATCCAGGGGCAGAACCGGACCTGGTTCGCCGGCGCCTACTGGGGCTGGGGCTTCCACGAGGACGGCATGCGCAGCGCGGTGGATGTCGCCGCCGGCCTGGGCGTGCGCTGGCCCACCTCATGAAGCCGCTCCTGCACAGCGCGGTCTACGAGGGCGTGGTGCACCATCGCCGCCATCACCCGCGCGCGCACGCCTTCAGCTATCGCCTGGCGCAGCTGTACCTGGACCTGGACGAACTGGACCAGGTGTTCGCCGGGCGCTGGCTGTGGTCGGTGGGTCGCCGCAACCTGGCCGCGCTCCACCGCGATGACTTCCTCGGCCCGGCCACGCGGCCACTCAAGGAGGCGGTCAAGGACCGGGTGCAGGCGGCCACCGGGCAGCGCCCGGAAGGGCCGGTACGGCTGCTCACCCACCTGCGCTACGGCGGGCTGAGCTTCAACCCGGTCAGCTTCTACTACTGCTTCCAGGCCGACGGCCTGACCCTGCACAGCATCGTGGCCGAGATCACCAACACCCCGTGGCGCGAGCGCCATGCCTACGTGCTGCCGCTGGCGCAGGCGCGGCAGTCCGGGCGGCTGGCGGCATGGACGTTCGACAAGACCTTCCACGTGTCCCCGTTCATGGGCATGCAGCGCAGCTACGACTGGCGCTTCAGCCTGCCGGAGTCGCGGCTGCTGGTGCGCATGAACGTGTCCGACGGCGACCGCCGCGAATTCGACGCCCACCTGTCGCTGCGCCGGCTGCCGCTGGACGGGCGCTCGCTCGCGCGGGTGCTGTGGCGCTACCCGCTGATGACCGCGCAGGTACTTGCCGCGATCTACTGGCAGGCCCTGCGCCTGTGGCTCAGGCGCACCCCCTTCCATCCCCACCCCCGTGTTTCCGGAGACTCCCCTTGAACAGCATCGTGCAGCGCGGCACCGCACCGGGCTTCGGCACCCTCGACCGCTTCCTGCGCCGGCACCTGCTGCGGCGGCTGGCAGGCTTCGCCCACGGCCAACTGCGGATCGAGGACCCGCTGGGCACGCTGCAGGCCGGCCCGGCCGACGCGGGCCCCACGGTCACCCTGCAGATCCACGACCCGGGCTTCTACCGCGCACTGGCCACCCACGGCAGCGTCGGCGCCGGCCAGGCCTACATGGACGGACTGTGGCAGTGCAGCGACCTGGTCGCGCTGATCCGCCTGCTGGTGCGCAACCGCGACCTGCTCGACGGCATGGAGACCGGCAGCGCGCGCCTGGGCGGGCTGGCGATGAAAGCGCTGCACGCACTGCGCCGCAATACGCGCGAAGGCAGCCGCCGCAACATCGCCGCCCATTACGACCTGGGCAACGCGTTCTTCGGGCTGTTCCTGTCGCCGGACCTGATGTACTCGTCGGCCTGCTGGCGCGGGGCCGACGACACCCTGGAAGCGGCATCCACGCGCAAGCTGGACCTGATCTGCCGCAAGCTCGCGCTCGGGCCCGATGACCACGTGCTGGAGATCGGCACCGGCTGGGGCGGGTTCGCGCTGCACGCGGCGCGCCACTACGGCTGCCGTGTCACCACCACCACCATTTCGCGCGAGCAGCACGACCTGGCCGCCGCGCGTATCGCCGAAGCCGGGCTGGGCGGGCGCATCACCCTGTTGCAGTCGGACTACCGCGACCTGCGCGGGCAATACGACAAGCTGGTCTCGATCGAGATGATCGAAGCGGTCGGCGCCGAGTTCCAGGACAGCTACTTCGGCCAGATCGGACGCCTGCTCAAGCCCGACGGGCTGGCGCTGGTGCAGGCGATCACCATCGAGGACCACCGTTACGCGCAGGCGCTGGAGTCGGTGGATTTCATCAAGCGCCACGTGTTCCCCGGCTGCTTCATCCCCTCGATCAGCGCGATGCTCGCCTCCAAGACCCGCAGCAGCGACCTGGCGCTGATCGCGCTGGAGGACTTCGGCCTGTCCTACGCGCGCACCCTGCAGGCGTGGCGCGAGCGCTTCCTGGCGCAGTTGCCGGCGGTGCGCGCGCAGGGCTTCGACGAACGCTTCATCCGCCTGTGGGAGTTCTACCTGGCCTATTGCGAAGGTGGCTTCCGCGAGCGCTCGATCGGCGTGGCCCACCTGGTCCTGGCCAAGCCCGGCTGGCGCCCGGCGGACGCGGAGCCGGCATGAACACGCTGGCGATCCTGCTGGCCTACCAGGCGACCTGGTTCGTGGCGGTGATCGGCGCCGGCCGCGGATCGTGGTGGCCGGGCGTGCTGGCGGCCGCGCTGTTCGCGCTGTGGCGGCTGGCGGTCTCGCCGGCGCGTGCGCTGGAGCTGCGCCTGCTGCTGGCGGCGCTGGGCATCGGCCTGCTGCTCGAATCGGTGTGGGTGGGCAGCGGGCTGCTGGACTACGCCGCCTGGCCGTGGGCCGGTCCGCCGGCGTGGATCCTGGCGCTGTGGTGCGCGTTCGCGCTGGTGGTGGTGCCGCTGCTCGGCTACCTGCACCGGCGCCCGTGGCTGGCCGCCGCGCTCGGCGCCGTCGGCGGGCCGCTGGCGTACCTGGGCGCGGCCAGCGGCTGGGATGCGCTGCGCTTCTCCGAACCCCGCTGGCACGCGCTGCTGGCACTCGGCGCCGGCTGGGCGCTGGCGATGCCGGCGCTGGCCGCATTGGCCGCGCGGGGTCTGCAACGTGACATACCGCGAGGACACACGTCATGAACCTGGGCAGTCAACTGGTGGGGATCGGCGCGTTCGCCGGCGTGCTGATGCTGTGCGGCTGGCACTGGCAGCGCCGCCACGACAATGCCGGCATCGTCGATGTGCTGTGGGCCCTGGGCCTGGCCGGGGCGGCGCCATGGCTGGCGCTGACCGGCAGCGGCGCCCCGGCGGCACGCATCCTGGTCGGCGTGCTCGGCGCGGCCTGGGCCCTGCGCCTGGCCCTGCACCTGTGGCGGCGCGTGCGCAGCGAGGCCGAGGACGGCCGCTACCGTGCGCTGCGCCGGCACTGGGATGGCGACCAGCGCAAGTTCCTGGGCTTCTTCCTGTTCCAGGCCCTGCTGGTGGTGCTGTTCTCGCTGCCGCTGGCGGCGGTGGTCGCACACCCGCAACCTTCGCCACTGCAACTGGGTGCCGCCGCGCTGCTGTGGGTGGTATCGGTGCTGGGTGAAGCGCTGGCCGACGCGCAGCTGGCGCGCTTCCGCGCCGATCCGGGCAACCGTGGCCGTACCTGCGACCGCGGCCTGTGGCGCTATTCGCGCCACCCCAACTACTTCTTCGAATGGCTGCACTGGTGCGCCTGGGCCATTGCCGCGGTGGGCGCGCCGCACGCGTGGCTGGGCCTGCTCGGACCGGTGCTGATGTACCTGTTCCTGCGTTTCATCAGCGGCATTCCGTTCACCGAACAACAGGCCCTGCGCACGCGGGGCGACGACTACCGCGCGTACCAGCGGCGCACGCCGATGTTCTTCCCCTGGTTTCCCAAATCCTGATCGCATTGCCGAGGACCGCGTCATGACCACCACCGCCCTGGATCGCAACGAGTTGCCGCACGACGTGCCCGCCCCCGGCCTGCTGGGCCTGGCCGAACGCGGCTGGGTACCGGACGCCGTACTGCGCGCCGGCATCCGCCGCCTGTGCACCCAGCGCCTGCACGACGAGCTGGCCGGCGGCGTGGAGGCGCAGTCGCTGCGCCAGCGCGAGCGGTTGGCACAGCTGCGCCACAGCCCGCTGGCGATCGAAACCGAAGCCGCCAACCGCCAGCACTACGAACTGCCGCCGGCCTTCTTCGGCCACTGCCTCGGGCCGCGGCTGAAGTATTCATCCTGCTATTACCCGACCGGCAACGAGACCCTGGAGCAGGCCGAGGAGGCGATGCTGGCGCTGTACGGCGAACGCGCCGGGCTGGCCGACGGCCAGGACATCCTGGAACTGGGCTGCGGCTGGGGCTCGCTGACCCTGTGGATGGCCGCGCGCTATCCAAACGCGCGGATCACCGCCGTATCCAACTC
This sequence comes from Stenotrophomonas acidaminiphila, assembly GCA_002951995.1. Classification (NCBI taxonomy): domain Bacteria; kingdom Pseudomonadati; phylum Pseudomonadota; class Gammaproteobacteria; order Lysobacterales; family Lysobacteraceae; genus Stenotrophomonas; species Stenotrophomonas acidaminiphila. Next base: position 418,531 of record CP019797.1, on the reverse strand, counting down.
CAACGGCCAGCGCGCCTTCATCGAAGAACGCTGCCGCGAACGCGGCCTGCACAACGTGCGCGTGCTCACCCGCGACGTGAACACCCTGGCGCTGCCCGCCGCGGCCTATGACCGCTGCGTCTCGATCGAAATGTTCGAGCACATGCGCAACTACGACAGCCTGCTCGCCCGCATCGGCACCTGGCTGCGCCCGGGTGGCCGGCTGTTCGTGCACATCTTCGTGCACCGCACCCTGCTGTACCCGTTCGAGACCCAGGGTGCCGACAACTGGATGGGCCGGCACTTCTTCACCGGCGGGTTGATGCCGGCCGCCGACACGCTGCTGCACTTCCAGGGCCCGCTGTCGATCACCCAGCAGTGGCTGGTGGACGGCACCCACTACCAGCGCACCGCCAACCACTGGCTGCAGCGCCAGGACGAACAGCGCGATGCGGTGATGGCGATACTGCGCCAGGCCTACGGCGACGCCGCCGGGCTGTGGTTCCAGCGCTGGCGGATGTTCTGGATGGCCTGCGCCGAACTGTTCGGGTACGCCGGCGGGCAACAGTGGATGGTGTCGCACTACCTGTTCGAACGACGCTGAGCCTACTGCAGGGGTGACGCCACCGGCGCGGGCGTCATCCACGCGCGCACGGCGTGCCCGCGACACCTGCCTCCGTACCCGCGTGCCACGCGAGGACGCGGCCCCTTGCCGCGTGTCACCGCGCCGCGCGGTGCCACGCACGGTTGCTCGGCGCGCAGCGTCGGACCGACAACGCGAATCCCTCTTGCATGGGTCGGCGCCGCGCGCAGGCGTGCGCCCGCGGCGGCCATCGTGCCGGCCGCTGCCACGTTCGCGGAACCCTCCTGCGTGTACGCCGCGTCAACGCCGCAACGTCGTTTTCATCGGTTTTTCCAGGCGGCAATCGCGATCGGCATGCATCCAAGCGCGGGCGTGCTGCGTATTGGAAAACGCATGACCCCGTGCGTTTCCCATTCAGCCTGGAGAGCCCCAATGAAGTCTGCTGCCCTTGTCGTTCTCGCCGCCGGTCTGGCTGCATCCGCTACCGCACACGCATCCGGCGTCGAAGCCGGAAAGTGGAGTTTCTCCGCCTTCGGTGGCGTGGACATGCCGACCAGTGGCGATGTCCACGGCGGCGCCGTCGCGCCGGTGCCGGACCTCGGCCCGCTCAACCCCGCGCTGGCCGGCGTCAATGCCGAGCTGCGCATCCAGTCGCGCAGCCATGACCGCATCTACGGCCTGGCCGATACCTATGGCGTGGAAATGGGTTATGGCCTGAGCGACCGCGCCGAAGTGTTCGGCCAGGTGCGCTACAGCCACGCCTCGCCCGGCCGCGCGCAGGTGGGCGGCGCGTTCGTGCCGGCACTGGACACCGAGCTGCCGGTGTACGGCCGCTTCAGCGCCTACAAGAGCTACGGCGCGGAGTTCGGCTACCGCCGCTTCTTCATGGAGCCGGGCGCGGTGCGTCCGTTCGTCGCCGCGCGCATCGGCGCGACGCATACCGACGCGATCAAGGCCTCCTTCGACATTCCGGCCGCGGCCATCTCCATTCCGGATGCGCGCTTCACCAAGAAGACCTGGTCGGCCTCCGGTGGCGTCGACGTGGGCGTGATCATCCCGGTGGGCAAGACCTTCAGCGTCACCGCGCAGGCCGGCGTGCGCTACGTGGACAAGCTCAGTGGCGACGACGCCGACATCGGCGGGCTCGGCCTGGGCGGCATCAACAACGATGCCAAGCGCATCTCGGTGCCGATGAGCGTCGCCGCGCGCTGGGATTTCTGAGCGGCACCGTGTTCCGACCGCCGTGCCAGCCACGCCGCCACGGTGGCGTGGCTGGCATGGCACTGATCGCCGAAAACCGCAGCCGACACTGCGTTCACCCCTGCCTCCACGCGGAGGCGATACCCATGAGGACATGACCATGCGTACCCAGATCCAGCGTCTTGCCATTGCCGCCGGCCTCGCGCTTGCCAGTGCCGCCGCCTCTTCCGCCTTCGCCGCGGGCAATCCCGCGGTGGGCGGCGCCGCCATGGATGCGAAGAAGACCATCGTCGAGAATGCGTCGGCCGCCACCGACCTCAGCACCCTGGTCACCGCGCTGAAGGCCGCGGGGCTGGTGGACACGCTCGCCGGCAAGGGCCCCTTCACCGTGTTCGCCCCCACCAACCAGGCGTTCGCCAAGCTGCCCAAGGGTACGGTGGAGACGCTGCTCAAGCCGGAGAACAAGGCCACCCTGACCAGCATCCTGACCTATCACGTGGTGCCCGGCACCCACCCCTCCAGCCAGCTGGTCGCGGCCGCGCGCAGCCATGGCGGCCACAGCACGCTGAAGACGGTGCAGGGTGAGGAGCTGACCGTCGAACTGAAGGACGGCAAGGTGTGGGTGGTCGACGCCAAGGGCGGCAAGTCCGCGGTCACCACCGCCGACGTCATGCAGTCCAACGGCGTGGTGCACGTGATCGACAGCGTGCTGATGCCCAAGTAAGGCCATGTGCGGCCGGGCCTGCGGCATCCGCAGGCCCGTGCCGTGGACCGCCGCGCGCACCCTGGCATGCGCACGCGCCTCTCGTCGTACCCACGGTCACGGCGAGCCCACGCCGCGAGCGCCGCCCCCCCCTTTCCGGGTGCGGTTGGTCACCAGCGGATTGCGCGCGTCCGACACAAACGATACAGCGCCCCATCACCGCCTTCCGCGCCGCTTCCGCCCCATCGACTCACCTCGCAGGCCTGGATTCCTTCCCGCGACGGACGCTTTGCACACACTGGTTACACCGGCGTTTCAACCGGGAGACGCCAGCGCGCTCCCACGGTGACGCAGGACCGCATCCCATGCCTGCATGTGCGGCATCGGGCACCTCCCACCATCCGCCGATGAAGTGCGCGGGCGGCGCCACCGCCATTCCGCCCGTGCGCGGCATTGTGCGCACGCCGCCAGCACCGGCGCCCGCCCTTCCCGCCTGCCCGATCGCCCAGTAGTGGCCAGTGCCGCTCGGGACGCGGCACCGCCGGCCATCACCCCCAGCTCCCGTGCCGTTGATCACCGCGTCGGTGCGGTCCATCCCCATCGTCTTGAGCGGCGGTGACGTGCGAACCGAAGATCGGGCACGCCCTGTCGTTCAACAGGGTTACTGTCCCGCACCGGGCGAACCCGGAAGTTCCCCGTCAACAAGGAGTCCCCATGAAGTTCAAGCCCGTCCTGCTGGCCGCGTGGCTGGTCGTCCCGTTCACGCTCGCGGGCTGTTCCGCCGTGGCCAGCAAGACCAACACCCTGTCCGACGAGCGCATCCTCTCCGAGACCAGCGGTGTGCTGGGAATGTCGCCGTCCGACCTGACGCTGCTTGAGCGCCGTACCGAAGGCGTGAACACCTACGTGACACTCAAGGCCAAGAGCGGCAAGACCTACGCCTGCACCGTCAATGGCGGCAACCTGCTCTCCTTCGGCATGACCAATCCGCCGGTCTGCAACGCGCGTTGACGCACCCGGCGGCGTCCGCCGGTGGTCGATGACGGGCGCCGCGCCCCGGCGACGGGCCCGCGGCAACGGCCCCGGCCGGCAGCCGCGTGCACGCGCGTCCCCGGCACGCAACAATGCAGGCTCGAGCGGTGACCGCGGAGCCGATGTACCCGATGCCGTATCGCGCCAGCACGCACCGGTTCCCATCGCCGCACACACCGTGGCGGCGGCACCGCCGCGCCGCGCTGCTGGTGGCCGCCATCAGCGCCTGGTGGCTGCTGTACGGGCTGATGCTGGCGAGCCAGCTGGTGGACATGACGTCGGCGACCGGCGACCTGTTCACCTGGCGCCGCGCCCTGATCCACGCCGCCGGCAGCACGGCCCCCTGGATACCACTGACGCTACTGCCGCCAATGCGCGAAATCCTGGTCACCAGCGTCGGCAACAATCTGATCCTGGGGATCACCGTCGTGGCGATGCTCCACGGCATCGTCTACTTCGAGCAGAACGAGCAGCGCCAGCAGCAGCTGGATGCACTGGAGAAGAACCTGGCGATGGCTCGGCTGGAGGCCGTCAAGGCGCGGCTGAACCCGCATTTCCTGTTCAACGCGCTCAACTCCGTGGCCGAACTCATGCAGGTGGACGTCGAACAGGCCGAGCGCATGCTGATCGCCATCAGCGACATGCTGCGTGACGGCCTGCGTGCCGACCAGCATCATGAACGTCCCCTGCGCGACGAGCTCCGGCAGGTCGCGGACTACCTGATGATCGAAGGCATCCGCCTGGGCCGGCGGCTGCGCTCCCGCGTCGACGTCGACGACGCCTGCATGGATATCCCCGTGCCCACCCTCTCGCTGCAGCCACTGGTCGAGAACGCGATCGTCCACGCCATCGCGCGATCACGGGCACCGGGCTGGGTGGCCGTCGGCGGATGGATGGATGGCCAGCACCTGCACCTGTCGATCGAGAATTCGCGTGGCACCGAAGGCGCGCGCGAGGACGGCAATGGCATGGGGCAGCGCTCGGTGAAGGAGCGCCTGCACCTGCTGTACGGCGACCGCGCCCGGCTGGAGGTGCACGACGCCGGGCCGGATGTGTACCGCGTGCATCTGTGTAATGACCCAGTGATTTCCTGCTCAGGTGTAACCTTTTCAAGGAGACACCGATGAGCGCGGTAATGGAAGAAGAGATCAAACGTTGGACAGCACGGCGGAAGTCGGCGCTGGTGTTGGAGATCATCCAGGGCAAGACCACTGTGTCGGAGGCGAGTCGCCAGTTCGACTTGCCGCCATCAGAGATCGAGAGCTGGGTCGATGACGGGAAGCGCGGAATGGAGAACGCGCTGCGTGCCAAGCCGGAGGACGTGCGCGAGCAGTATGAGCGGCAGCTCAAGGATCTGCAGGAGGCGTATGGCGAGGCGATGCTGGAGCTACGTGCACGAAAAAAATTGGCGTCCCTGCTGGGCAAGGACGAGACCTGATGGTCACGATCCAGCAGGGACTGCGCAATGACGGCGTGGCGGTCTCGATGTCGCAGTTGTGCCGCTGGTTCGACGTGCCGCGTCGGACGGTTTACTACCGGCCAGTGAGAACTGCACCGGCGGTGCGCCCGGAGCTGGCCGGCCCGATCAAGCAACTGATCGAGGCCGAACCTTCGTTTGGCTATCGCACGGTCGCCGGATTGCTGGGCATGAACAAGAACACGGTGCAACGGATCTTCCAGTTGATGGGCTGGCAGGTGCGCAAACGCGCTGTGGGTATGCGTCCCCGCATCCAAGCACTGCCCTCGGTGGCCTCGGCGCCGAACCAGCGTTGGGCGACCGATCTGTGCCGGATCTGGGGCGGCCGTGATGGTTGGCTCACATTGGCGCTGGTGATCGACTGCCACACCCGCCAACTGCTGGGATGGCATCTGTCGCGAACCGGCCGTGCGACGACGGCGGCAGCGGCTTTAGAGCAGGCGTTGATCACGCGCTTCGGTACGCTCGGCCGCGTTCCCGAACCGTTCTTGCTGCGCTCGGATAACGGACTGGTCTTCACCAGCCGCCACTACACGCGCCTGGTGCGCAGCTACGGATTGCGGCAGGAATTCATCACCCCGCACTGTCCACAGCAGAACGGCATGGTCGAACGCGTCATCCGGACACTGAAGGAGCAATGCGCACACCGGCACCGCTTCGAAAGCCAACAGCATGCGATGCGCGTGATCGGCGACTGGATCCAGTTCTACAACCACCGGCGGCCGCATCAGGCGCTGGGCATGAAGACACCCGCCGAGGCATACGCTTTAGCGGCCTAACCTGTGCAGGAAGTGCTGGGTCATTACAACGACTACGTACGTGCGAGGTTGACTTGGAAGTCCATCGGGCCTTAACCAGTCGATGTAAGACGCCATCTCTTTCCCGCGTTCTTCGGATCTCTTGCTCTAAGCCCGGGTTGCTCCTGAAGCCGCGCCAACGCGCTAACGCGCTAAGTCTCCGGAGCCAACGGCTCCAATGCCTTCAGCTTCTTCTTCCGGGAGCCGCCAGGCTTGGCGAACAAGGGAACACTGGGAACGGGGAGTGATGCACGCCTCGTCGTATCGACAACGTGCTGTCGCCAGAAAGGCCAGACGTTATGCACTACATTCAAGTCGACGAAGGCTCGCAAGTCCTCTGCGCTCTTAGGTGTGTCGACTACGAAGTACTCAGCGGCGAATGTGGCTTCCACCGTATACAGCACCTCGTCTTCCTCAGAGCCATCGCCATGCTCAAATACGGAGCGAACACCTAGGTCAACAAGCACTCTCAGCAAAAGAGTGGTGTCCTCTTCGCCTTCCACTTCAGCACGGAACAGCTCAGGTGTGGCCTTGCGAAACGACTGAAGAACGCATTTGCCCTCATGCAGATCTTTCCGATACAAACCATCTCTGGTCAATGAACATGTCCACAGGAAAATGTCATTAAGGACAAAGTGCTGGGTCGGATCGAATGTAGACTTCTTAGGCCGTGCCATAGCGGAGCTCTTCGTATGATTCCCAGTTGGCTGGCATGTGTTCGACTTCAGAGAGTGCGCCCGTTAGCTGAACTTGATCAACCTTTAAGACCACCTTCCGCGGAGAAGCAACTCGCCGCTCGTCCTCGACCGTCTTCCAACCAAGCGCCTCCAACTCTCCCGCTTGCGCCGCCAAGTACCGCCGAGCCTCAGGCACGTCATTAAAAACACGCATAAGAAGGTCCATCGACCTACTTTGCATGACTTCTCCGCGCTCATACTTGGAGAACGCGTTCGCGCCCCCACCGAGCATGCTAGAGGCCTGCGCCTGGGAGATGCCCCAACGCATACGCCACTCCATGATGCGAGTGGACCCCCAAAGCCCATCACTAGCACGTTTGGCGTCAGCAAAAATCTTGTCATTGGCCTTGGCTTGATCAGGCAGCACTACAGACTGCCCACAGCAATCGCATGTGGACTGATGCAGCCCATCTACGCTCAAGGTCTTACCGTTGTAAGCAAGAGTTCGGCTAGCTGTTGAAGACAGGAGGGATCCCGCTTCGCATATCGGGCAAATCATATTTGTCACTTAAGAACCTTCTCACAGTGGAAGGAGGTCACAACCAAGTACTGGACCGCGGCCGGCGAGGGAATTCGGAACTTTATGTAGAGTCGCCGCATAGTCTGAGTTGCCGGGCATCGCGCCGTTGTGACGTAGTCATCCCAACTTTTCCCATCGTCGTACTCAAGGGTGTCACGGTACTCACTTGGGTCGATCCACCGGACGACCTCAGCTGCGCTGACGGAATCGAATCCAAGTTCCTGATAGTCACGTTCAGCTTGGGGGGTGAAGATCACCTTCCCCGCTTTGATCAAGTCCTGAACATCGCGCAGGACGAATATTGGGCCTTTGGGAGCCACTTATCAACCATCATGGTTAGTTGTGGCGCCATTACAGCCCACTGGATTCAGCAAAAATTGTGACATGCGCCTCACTTCATCCCAGCTATTTCCCTTCCGCATCATCATCACTGTGCCTTCCGTGTATTGAGCCCCCTTCTTCACAATCTATCAGGGAGCTTCCGCACCTGGCTAGGCCGAAGGACAGGCCAAGTCCGTATCAAAGATGAATGAGACTCGGGTCATCTTCTCTGTCTCAATTTCTTAGTTAGAGTGTCCCCCTTAGCGTTCACGGTAAGCGGGAATCCGAGACGGCTGAAGCTTGGCGGCGTCTTGAAAGTGGAGCATATCTACTTCAACTCAAATGAGTCTTTGCCATTGTGGCCGTTCGGCCAGTGATCCTCCGACCCCACGTGCCATAGCAGGGAGTCGCTCCACGCCTTTACGACCTGAAAAACTCAGTTGATGGGGTCTGCGCGCCCCAAAGCGCGCACAACGGATCGCCGATGAGAGCCGGGTCGGTCACGCTCGCAAAGTGCTTCGCCTGCTGCTCGAGCGCCCCCGGTAAGATCTTGGGCCGGATTCCTATCAGCACGGCCGGTGCGGCCAGTAAAGCCGGAGCAGTAATGTCCCCGATAGGAAGATCCGCCAGCCCAACCAGATCCTTCTCGATCAGCCTGCGCTCCCGCACGACCGACCCGGGAGGAAGGTGTTTGCGGACCGCTCGCCATGTGCGGCCTTCTACACCCGAGCCACCTGAGCAGGATTTGCCCCAACGCGCAGCAATGAGCGCAGACGGTCGCGCTCGACGCGAACAGCCTGCAGCGACATTGAGGGGGGGGTACTCATCAAGCGTGACGATGCTTGCTTTGCTCAGTTAGCAATAGCGGTAACGCCAGATCTTGGCTCCCGATGGCGCACTTCAATGTACAAGCCGTTGGCATCAGACACACGGAAGGGACTGGCCTTCGGCTTGAGCGAGCGCAACTTGGTGTCGGCCAACATGTGAGTCGAGCGTCTGGTCGTCTAGGGGCGTATAGCCCGCTGACACACAGCGTGACTCACTTTTTTCTTGGATGCAGGTGGATACCACTGGACACAGCTGGACGCCAGAACAGCTGCAAATCCAGCGCTACGAAGCTCTCGCAAGACGTCTCTGGACTTCTGTAGAAGTCAATCTGGTGGGCCCACCAGGATTCGAACCTGGAACCAAAGGATTATGAGTCCTCTGCTCTAACCGTTGAGCTATAGGCCCGCTGCCGGTGCGCAAGTGTAGTGGAGGCCGCGGCAGGCGGCCACCGGCGGCGGCTCCGGCATGCGCGGCTCAGTGCGTGGACTGCGAGTACGGGCGGGCGTCGGGCCGGGTGCCCCACTCGCGGTTGGGCTCGGCCTGCAGGGTGAAGCGCAGCTCGCCGCCGGCCATGATCTCGTCGTGGCGCAGGAACGCGCGGTCCAGCGGCTTGCCATCGAGGGTGACGCGGCCGACGTAGGGATGGGCCTCGTCCAGGCCTTCGGCCACGATGGTGAAATGCTTGCCGTTGGGCAGGTTCAGGCGCGCACGCGGCAGGAACGGGCGGCCGATGATGTACTCGTTGCTGCCCGGCGTGACCGGGTAGAAGCCCAGCGCGGTGAACACATATCACGCCGACATCTGCCCGAGGTCGTCGTTGCCGGCCAGGCCATCCGGGCGCGGCGCGTACTGGGTGTCCATGATCCGCTTCAGCCGGGCCTGGGTGCGCCATGGCTGGCCGGCGTAGGCGTAGAGGTAGGCGACATGGTGGCTGGGCTCGTTGCCGTGCGCGTACCAGCCGATCAGGCCGGTGATGTCCTCCATGTGCTCGAACACCGCCGGGTCCACCTTCGCATCGAACACCGCGTCGAGCCGTTGCAGCAGCGTGTCAGCGCCGCCATGCGCGGCGGCGAGCCCGGCCACGTCCTGCGGCACGTACCACGAATACTGCCAGGCGTTGCCTTCGGTGTAGTCGCTGCCGTAGCCACTGGCGGCCGGGTCGAAGGGTTCGCGGAAGCGGCCGTCGCGCCTGCGCGCGCGCATGAAGCCGGTGGACGGATCGAAGGCGTGTTTCCAGTTGCCGGCGCGCTTGGCGAATTCCGCGGCGACATCGTCCCGCCCCATGGCCGTGGCCATGCGTGCGATGCTCCAGTCGTCGTAGGCGTATTCCAGGGTCTTGCTCGCCGCCTCGCCTTCCTCGTCGATCGGCACCCAGCCCAGTTCGCGGTACTGGGCGATGCCGTCATACGGCCCGTAGTTGGCACTGGCGACCATCGCCTGCAGTGCTTCGTCGGCGTCGAAGCCACGGATGCCCTTCAGGTAGGCATCGGCGATCACCGGCACCGCGTGGTAGCCGATCATGCACCACGTCTCCAGGCCGTGGAACGACCACACCGGCAGGATCCCGTAGGGGCTTTCGCGGCGCGCGGCCAACAGCGAGTTGACCATGTCGCTGCTGCGCTGCGGCGGCTGCAGCAGGGTCATCAGCGGGTGCAGCGCGCGATAGGTGTCCCACAGCGAGAAGGTCGAATAGTTTGTCCAGCCCTGCGCCTGGTGCACGGCGTTGTCGGGGCCGCGGTAGCGGCCATCGCTGTCCATGAACAGGGTCGGCCCGAGCATGCTGTGGTACAGCGCGGTGTAGAACGCGGTGCGCTGCGCCGGCGCTGCGTCCACTTCCACCGCCGCCAGCGCCTGCGCCCACTGCGCGCGGGCGGCGGCGCGCACGCCGTCGAAGTCCCAGCCGGGCGCTTCGGCGTCGAGGTTGGCGATGGCGTTGTCCTCGCTGACCGGCGAGATCGACACCTTGACCAGCAGCGGCTCGCGTCCACCCGGGCCGAAATCGAAGCTGCCCACCAGCTGCCGGCCCTCGATCTGCGCTCGCGCGCCTGGGTCCTTCTCCGCCGGCGGCGGGAAGCCGCGGTAGACCACATCACTTTCGGTGTCGTGGAAGGCGTGGCCGCGCTGCGGCCGCGAAAAGCGCATGGCGAAGTACAGCTGCCGTCCCGGCGCCCAGCCGCGGGTCTGGCGGTAACCGGTCACGGTGCCGTCCGCGCGCAACCGCAGGCGCGACCACAGGATCTTGCCCGGGTAGTCGTACATGCTGGTGCGCAGGTCGACCAGCACATGCGCCGGCCGGTCCGCGGGGAAGGCATAGCGGTGCATGCCCACGCGCGCACTGGCGGTGAGTTCGGCGCGCACCCCGGAGTCGTCCAGGGTGACGGCGTAGTAGCCCGGCTCGGCGCGCTCGCTGCGGTGATCGAAGCGCGAGGTGTAGCCGCTGCCCGGCCGGGTGACGTCGCCACGCTCGTATTTCACTTCGCCGCTGAGTGGCATCAGCAGCACGTCGCCCAGGTCGGAGTGGCCGGTGCCGGAGAAGTGCGTGTGCGAGAAGCCGGCGATGGTGGTGTCGTCGTGCCGGTAGCCGGCCGCCCAGCCGTAGCCGTCCCTGCGCGACCGGATCTGGGTGTCGGGGCTGAGCTGGACCATGCCGTGCGGCACCGTCGCGCCCGGGTAGGTGTGGCCTTCGCCGCCGGTGCCGATGAACGGGTCCACCGCCGCCACCGCGTGCTCGCCGGCACGCTCGCCCGCTGCCGCCGTGCCCGCCAACAGCACCAGCGCGACCATCCACTTCGCCTGCCTGACTGCCATTGCCGGCCCCTTGGATCGATCCAATCTCTATCGAAGATAACATCCGTCGCCATCGAGGTATTGGCGCGGCGCCACAAAACGAAAAGGCCCGCGATGCGGGGCCTTCTCTTCGGTACCGCGGTGACGCCGCGCGGTCAGTCGATGTCGAGGAAGCTGCGCAGCTGCTCGGAACGGCTGGGGTGGCGCAGCTTGCGCAGCGCCTTGGCCTCGATCTGGCGGATGCGCTCGCGGGTGACGTCGAACTGCTTGCCGACCTCTTCCAGGGTGTGGTCGGTGTTCATGTCGATGCCGAAGCGCATGCGCAGCACCTTGGCTTCCCTCGGGGTGAGGCCGGCCAGCACGTCGCGCACGGTCTCGGACAGGTTGATATTGGTGGTGTTGTCGATCGGGGACTCCACGTTGGTGTCCTCGATGAAGTCGCCCAGATGCGAATCCTCGTCGTCGCCGATCGGGGTTTCCATCGAGATCGGCTCCTTGGCGATCTTCATCACCTTACGGATCTTGTCTTCCGGCATGTCCATTTCCTTGGCCAGCTCCTCCGGCGTGGCCTCGCGGCCGTACTGCTGGAGCATCTGGCGGGAAATGCGGTTGAGCTTGTTGATCGTCTCGATCATGTGCACCGGGATGCGGATGGTGCGCGCCTGGTCGGCGATCGAGCGGGTGATCGCCTGGCGGATCCACCAGGTGGCATAGGTCGAGAACTTGTAGCCGCGGCGGTACTCGAACTTGTCCACCGCCTTCATCAGGCCGATGTTGCCTTCCTGGATCAGGTCCAGGAACTGCAGGCCGCGGTTGGTGTACTTCTTGGCGATGGAGATCACCAGGCGCAGGTTGGCCTCGACCATTTCCTTCTTGGCCTTGCGCGCCTTGGCTTCGCCATAGGCCATGACCCGGCTGATCTCCTTCAGCTCGTCCAGGCTCAGGTGCGACTCCTTCTCCACGTCGAGCGTGGCCTGCTGCTCGGCGATGATCTGGTCCTTGACGTCGCGCAGCGCCGAGGACCACTTCTGCTTGCGCTTGATCGCGTCCTCGACCCATTCCAGGTTGGTCTGGTTGCCTTCCCAGGAACGGATGAAGTCCTTGCGCGGCATGCGCGCGGTGACTGTGGCCAGGTGCAGCACGCGGCGCTCCTGGGCCTTGATCCGGCCCATGGTGTCGCGCAGCAGGCGCACCAGCACGTCGGTCAGCGGCAGCGGCAGCTTCAGGGTCACGAAGGTCGCCGACAGCTCTTCGCGCAGCTTGGCCTGCGCCTTGAGGTCGCCCTTGGCATGGGCCTTCTTGAACTTGGCCATGTCGCTGGCCAGCTGCTCCATGCGGTTGGCCACTTCCACCGGATCCGGACCGGTCGGGCCGGCATCCTCGTCGCCGCCGACATCGTCCTCGTCCTCGTCGGCCTCGGCATCGCTGTCGTCGGACGCGTCGTCGCTGTCGGTGGCGGCCGGCGCCGGCTCTTCCTCGACCAGGTCGTTGAAGCCGACGATGATCTCGGCCAGGCGCTTCTTGCCTTCCTTGTGCAGCTCGTAATCGGCCAGCACCGACTCGACCGCCGGCGGGAAGGTGCCGAGCGCGGCCTGCACCTGGCCCAAGCCTTCCTCGATGCGCTTGGCGATGGCGATCTCGCCTTCGCGGGTCAGCAGCTCGACCGTGCCCATCTCGCGCATGTACATGCGCACCGGGTCGGTGGTGCGGCCACCTTCGGTGTCGAGCGCGGTCAGCGCTGCAGCGGCTTCCTCGGCGGCGGTATCATCCACCTCGCGGTTGCCGGTGTTGCCATCGCTGAGGATCAGCGTGTCGGCATCGGGCGCCACTTCATGGACGTCGATGCCCATGCCGGTGATCAGGCCGATGATGTCTTCGATCTGCTCCGGGTCGACCATGTCGTCCGGCAGGTGGTCGTTGACTTCGGCGTAGGTCAGGTAGCCCTGTTCCAGGCCCTTGCTGATCAGTTGTTTGATATCGGATTGCTGGGCAGGACGTTCGTTGGCCATGTAGTGCTCGCGCCACCGGCAGGGAAAGATAGAGAACCTACTATTATACCAGCGCAGCATAACGCTTGCCGGGCGGTGGTTTCACGGCGCGTCAGGGTCTGAGCAGGAAGGTCACCGGTCCATCGTTGACCAGGCTGACCACCATATGGGCCCCGAAGCGCCCGGTTTCCACCCCGCCGACGTGTTTTTCACGGCAGATCGCCACCAATCGATTGAATAGCCGTTCAGCCTCGGCCGGCGCCGCGGCAGTGCTGAAGCCCGGGCGCATGCCCGAACGGGTGTCGGCGGCCAGGGTGAACTGGCTGACCAGCAGCAGGCCGCCCCCGGTATCGCGCAGCGAGCGGTTCATCCTGCCAGCATCGTCGGCGAAAACCCGGTATCCGAGCAGACGCTCGGCCATCCGCGCCAGCGCCGCCTCGTCGTCGCCCGGCTCGACGCCGACCAGCACCAGCAACCCCGGGCCGATCTGCCCGACGACCTGGTCCCCGACGCTGACCGACGCCTGGGTGACGCGCTGGAGGAGGGAAAGCATGGCGGCTCCTGGAAAAGGGGAGCGCGCACCATATACCGCACCGGACGCCGCAGCGACGGCCCTGCAGCCGCCCGGCGGCGCCGCTGCCGGGTCCGCCGCCGCGGCGGGCTAAACTTGCACGGATGAAACCGGAACGCGCCGCCAAGCTCTACCACCGCCTCGCCGCCGGGCTGACCGCCCTGCCCTGGTCCTGGCAGCGGGCCCTGGCCGATGCCCTGGCCTGGCTGTGGCGCCGGCTGGACGCCCGCGAGAGCCGGGTGACGCGGCGCAACCTGGAACTGGCCTACCCGGCGCTGTCGGCGCCGCAGCGCGCGCGCCTGCACCGCGACATCCTCAGGACCACCGCCCGCCAGGCGCTGGAGACCCTGTACCTGTGGACCCACGACCCGGCCCGCAATCTGGCCACCCACCTGCGCGAGCGCCACGGCCAGGCGCTGTACGACGCCGCGCTGGCCGCCGGCAGGGGCGTGATCGTGGTGGCCCCGCACTACGGCAACTGGGAACTGCTGAACCAGTGGCTGGCCTCGCGCGGGCCGATCGCCATCGTCTACGCGCCCCCGGACAACCCGGTCGGCGACGCCTTCCTGCAGCGGGTCCGCGGTGGCGACAACATCCGCCAGGTGCGGGCCGAGGGCCCCGCGGTGCGGCAGCTGTTCAAGGTACTCAAGGACGGCGGCTCGGTCGGCATCCTGCCCGACCAGCAGCCGAAGAACGGCGACGGCGTGTTCGTGCCGTTCTTCGATGTGCAGGCGCTGACCATGACCCTGGTCAACCGCCTGGCCGAGCGTACCGGCGCCACCGTGCTCTACGCCTGGTGCGAGCGGATCGGCCCGGACATCGAGTTCGCCCTGCACGTGGAACCGGCGCCGGCGTCGATCGCCGATCCCGACCTGCAGGTCGCCACCAGCGCGTTGAGCGCGGGCATCGAGCGCATCGCCCGGCGCGACCCGGCGCAGTACCAGTGGACCTACAAGCGCTACACGCTGCGCCCGCCGGGCAGCGGCGAGAGCGACCCGTACGCCACCGAGCGCCACCCGCACTGATGCGCCCGCAGCATGCCCCTGCAACACTGCGTCACCCCGGTGATCGATTGAATCCGCCGGCGCCGACCCCATTAGGTTGCCGATGAACGCCACCTCCCCCCTCCCCGCTGCCGCCCTCCCCTGCTTTGGCGAGACCGCGGCGATCCGCTGCGAGCGCGCCGCCGCCGAACTGCGCGCAGGGCGACCGGTGGTGATCACCGAGGGTGACCGCCGCCTCGCCACGATGGCGCTGGACAGCGCCTCGCCGGCCGGCTTCGCCGCGTTCGCGCATGCCGCGGACGACCGCCATTACCTGTTCCTGACCACGCCGCGCGCACGCACGCTGGGCATCGACAGCGCCCACGGCATCCGCATCGCGCTGGCCGGGCAAGGCTTCGAGGCCCTGGCGGCGCTGTCCTACCTGCGCGACACGCCCTCGCCGGACGGCCTCCCAGCGAGGGCGACGCCCTGGATGCGGCGGCCGTGGAAGTGGCGCGCCTGGGCCTGCTGCTGCCGGCGCTGGTATCGACCACCCTGCATGCCGGCGACACGGCATTCGACGCTTGCCTGCACCTGGCGCTGGACGACCTGCGCTGCGGCGCCGCCCAGGCCGGCCAGGACTACGAACTGGTGACCCGCTCGCCGGTGCCACTGCGCGATGTCGGCATGACCGAGTTCGCGGTGTTCCGCGGCGGGGTGGCGCAGCGCGACCAGGTCGCGGTGATCGTCGGCAGCCCCGACCTGCAGGGCGTGGTGCCGGTGCGCGTGCATTCCTCGTGCCTGACCGGCGACCTGTTCGGTTCGCTCAAGTGCGACTGCGGCGACCAGCTGCGGCGCGCGCTGCGCACGCTGAAGGAACTGGGCGGCGGCATCCTGCTGTACCTGGACCAGGAAGGCCGTGGCACCGGCATCGCCGCCAAGATGCGCGCGTATGGCTACCAGCACGAGGGGCTGGACACCATCGACGCAGACGCGCAGTTGGGCTTCGGCGCCGACGAGCGCCGCTACGGCAGCGCCATCGCCATGCTGCGCGGGCTGGGCGTGCAGCGCATCCAGCTGCTGACCAACAACCCCACCAAGGTGCAGCACCTGCGCAATGCCGGCATCGAGGTGCTGGGCAGCATCCCGGTGACCGGCGAGATCACCGCCGAGAACGAGCAGTACCTGCGCACCAAGGCCGCGCGCGCCGGCCACCACCTGGACGTCGACGCGCTGATCATGTCGGCGCAGTAGGCACGGCCGCGGCGCCCGGATGACGGACCTCCCGAGGTGCCTGTATGGTCGCGCCATGATCGAACCTCCCGAGCTCCCCACCCCGCCTTCCACCACCGCTGACTGGCAACCGCTGCCGGCGCGCGGCGCGCCGTTCGCCGCGATCGGCGCGGGGCTGGCATCGATGCTGGTGCTGCTGCTGGCCAGCGGCGTGCTGTCGCTGGTGCTGCGCACCCCCTGGTGGCTGCCGAGCGTGCTGGTCGCCGCCGTTGCCGGCCTGCTGGGCGGTGCCTGGATCGGCTGGCGCCGGCATCGCCGCACATTCTGGCGGCTGGATCCGCAGGCGCTGGGCGTGCGCCGCGGCCACCTGTGGCAGAGCGAGAGCCATGTACCGGTGTCGCGCGTGCAGCACCTGGACCTGCGCCGCGGCCCCCTGCAGCGCGCCGCCAACCTGGCGACGCTGGTCGTGCATACCGCGGGCACGCGGATGAACACCGTCGCCATCGCCGGGCTGGCGCAGGAGGACGCCGAGCACCTGCGCGACCGGCTGGCCCGCCAACTCGACCACGACGACGCGCTGTGAGCATGCCCGACAGCGCGGACGACGCACCGGACCAGCGCCTGCACCCCTGGTCGTGGCTGTTCGAACTGCAGCAGCACCTGCAGCAGTTCCTGCTGCCGCTGGTGGCACTGCTGTTCTTCGGCAGCCGCCGCCAGGACGGCGAATGGCCGTTCCACCTGGTCACCCTCGCGGTACTGCTGGCCATGACCGGCAGCGCGCTGCTGCAGTACCTGACCTACCGCTACCGGATCGGCAGCGATGCGCTGACCGTGCGCAGTGGCATCCTCGAGCGCACCCGCCGCGAAATCCCGTTCGCGCGCATCCACAACGTGGTGGTCCACCAGAACCTGCTGCACCGCCTGTTCGGCGTGGCCGAGCTGCGCCTGGAGTCGGCCGCCGGCGACAAGCCCGAGGCGCAGATGCGGGTGCTGCGGCTGGCGCAGGCGCTGGAGCTGGAACGCCTCATCCGCCAGCGCGGCGAAAGCGCGCCGGCGGCCGTGGACAGCGGGCCCGCCGCTCCGGCCCCGCTGCTCGAACTGCGGCTGCCGGAACTGGTGCGGCTGGGACTGATCTCCAACCGCGCCCTGGTGGTGGCCGCGGCCGCCTGCGGCGCGATCTGGCAGATGTTCCCGCGCGATGTCGCGGAGGAATTCGTCCGCGACCAGGGCCGGCAGGCGGTGGGCTATGCCAGCCAGCTGCAGCTGGGCGCGGTGCCGCTGGCCGGCACCGTCGCGCTGGTCTTGGTGGCCGGACTGCTGCTGATGGCGCTGATGTCCATTGCCCTGGCGATCGTGCAATACCACGGCTTCCGCCTCAGCGAGGCCGAGCGCCGGCTGACCGTCGAACGCGGCTTGCTCAGCCGCTCGCGCAGCAGCGTCGCGCAGCGCCGCATCCAGGCCTGGACCCTGCGCGAAGGCATGCTGCATCGCCTGTTCGGGCGTCGCCAGCTGCGCGTGGACATCGCCAGCGGCGGTGGCCAGGAGCAGCAGGGCCGGGCCCTGAAGGAGCTGGTACCGGTGGCCGCGCCCGCGGCCTGCGACGCATTGCTGCAGCACCTGTTGCCCGCGGTGCAGTGGCCGCCGGCACGATGGCAGGCGGTGTCGATGCGCGGCTGGTGGCGCCTGTGCCTGCCGGCGCTGGTGACCGTTGCCGCGGTGACCGCGCTGGGCTGCCGCCAGTTTGGTGCCTGGGGCCTGCTGCCGCTGCTGTGGCTGCCCTGGTCCGCGCTGCATGCGCATCGCCAGGTCGCGCGCATGGGCTACAGCATCGACTCGCGCCGGGTCGCGATACGCGGTGGCTGGTGGAGCCGCTGGTGGCGGGTGGCCGAGCTGGACAAGCTGCAGGCGCTGCGCCTGGACCGCTCGCCGCTGGACCACTGCTTCGGCACCGCCACCCTCACCTTGGATACCGCCGGCGCCTCCGGCTCGCCGCCGCTGCGGCTGCACTTCCTGGAAGCAGCGCGCGCCCGCGAACTGATGGAGCAGCTGGGGCAGGAGATGGCGCGGCGCCGGCTGCGCTGGTAAGGGCGCGGCGGAGACCGGGGCGCTACGACCGCGACGGCCCCCAGTAGCCCAGCTCGCGGCGGATCTGCAGGCCGCGCCACAGCGCGCCCAGTGGCTTGCGCCCGGGCGTGCCGAGGCGGCCGGCGATGAAGTCCTCGGTGGCGGCGATCACCCGCTCCGCCGAGCGCCCGTCACGATACGGATGGATCGAATCGGCATAGCGGACGATCTCGGCCAGCAAGGCCGGCTCCGGCGACAGTGCGCGCGCCAGCATGTCCGGCAGTTGCCGCGGATCGTCGAAGTCGAGCATGTGCGGCTGCGGCACGCGGTTGCGGAAGGTCACCACCGGCTTGTGCTGGACGACGAACTCCGAAACGATCGACGACGTATCCGAAACCAGCACGTCGGCGGCGCGCTGCGCGGCCATGACCTGTTCGGGCTCGATGAAACGGGCATTGGCGCCGGCCAGCGCGCGGTAACGCTCGAACACTTCCGGCGCGCACTTGGGGTGCAGGGTCAGCAGCCAGTAGCGACCGCCCGCGGCGATGTCGGCGGCGATGCTGTCGTACAGGTGCGGGGCGGCACTGAGGCGCTCGGTGAAGGTGGAGCCGAACAGCACCACCGCGCGGTCGCCGGCCGCTGCGCGCAGGGCGGCGGCCTGCCCGCCATCATCGCGGAACAGCGGGTCGAGTTTCGGCCAGCCGGTTTCCCGCACCACGAAGTGGCGCTCGCGCGTGGCCAGCTCCTGGAACGGCCGCGTCGTCACCGGTCCCTGCGTGCAGTACAGGTCGAACAGGCCGCGCACGCGGAAATGGCCGCGGGCATCCTCGCGTTTCTGCACGTTGAAACCATGGAACAGCTGCACCTTGGCCCCGGCCACGAACGGCGGCACCCAGTTGGCCGCGCTGAGCACCGCGCGCGGCCGCATCGCCAGCGCCTGCTGCAGCCCGATCGACGGCACCCCCTCCAGGGTCGCCCCGGCGGCACCGCCCTCGAACCAGGCCGCGACCGCATGGCCGCCCGCGTGCAACGCCTGCGCCAGAGGCGCGAGAATAGGCAGCGCATAGCGCTCCGTCGCAAACAGCAGGTATCCGGCCATCACCATGTCCTCTTCGACCGCTCCCACCGAACGGCCTCGCATCACGGCCTGCATTATCGCGTTCAACGAAGCCGCACGCATCGGCGACTGCCTGGCCTCGCTGGCCTTCTGCGACGAGATCGTGGTGGTGGACTCATACTCCAGCGACGCCACCGTGGCCATCGCCGAAGCGGCGGGCGCACGGGTGCTGCAGCGCGCGTTCGACGGATTCCGCAGCCAGAAGGCGTACTGCGTGGAGCAGGCCCGCCACGACTGGGTGCTGTGCCTGGACGCCGACGAGCGGGTAAGCCCCGAACTGCGGCACGCCATCGAGCAGGCGCGCGACACCGGATTCAACGGCGCGGCCGGCTACCGGTTCGCCCGCCTGTCCGAATACTTCGGCCGGTTCCTGCGCCATGGCAACGCTTACCCCGACCGCGTGCTGCGCCTGTTCGACCGCCGCCGCGGCGGCTGGCGCGGCGCGCGCGAGATCCACGAGGCGGCCACTGTCGATGGCCCGGTGCGCACGCTGCGCGGCGACCTGGTCCACTACCCCTACCGCTCATTCGAGCAGCAGCTGGCCAAGACCCAGCGCTACGCACGGATGATGGCCGAGCACGAGTTCGCCCGCGGCAAGCGCGCTACCCTGGGCAAGCTGGTGCTGGCGCCGGCGTGGCGCTTCTGGCGCGGCTGGCTGCTGCGCGGCGGCTTCCGCGACGGCTGGCACGGCCTGGTGTACGCCTACGTGCGCGCCAACTACGTGCGGCAGAAGACCATCATGCTGTGGCTGCTGCAGAACGGCCGGAACGTGGCCGATCCGCCGCGCGATCAGCCCTGAACGGGCTGCCGGCGCCCACTCTGGCGCTGCCCGGCCTGGCGCTGCCCGTCCTGCGGGCGGTAGCGCGCGGAGGCCGTCACCAGCGACAGGCCGGCCAGTACCCCCACCAGGGTGGCGTAGGTACTCACGGTTATCTGGTGGGCGAACATCGACTGGGTGACCCCACATAGCAGGTAGGCGACCACCAGCATCACCCCGGCCGCGGCGGGGCCACGGAACCCACCGATGCCGCTGTGGCGGTGCAGGTGGATGAAGATCCACAGCGGCAGGCCATAGATGCACAGCAGCAACAGCAGGCCCGGGATGCCCTGGGTCGCGCCCCATTCGGCAACGTCGTTGTGCGCATGCCCCAGATGGCAGCGCGCCTCCACCGCCTGCGGCAGGCGGCACTCCGGCAGGCGCTGCATGGCGGTATCGAACCTGCCGATACCCACGCCCGTCCACGGGTGCTCGCGGAACGTGTCCCATGCCACCTGCAGCCGCTCCAGGCGTGCGCCGGCCGACGAATCCACATCCCCGGCCTCGATGCGCTGCACGTCGCTGTGCAGCTCGCTCAGGCGGGTCAGCTCGCGCAGTTGCGGGACCGCCAGCACCAGGGTTGCCGCGACCAGCAGCAGCCCGCCCAGCCAGGCCAGGCGCAGGCGCCCGCTGCCACGGCGGATCGACAGCGCCATCGCCACCAGCAGCGCAAGCAGCGCCGGCCATACGCCCCGGCTGCCACTGAGCAGGATCACCGTGCCGCCCGCCGCCATGCCCAGCGCGATCCAGCCCCAGCGCCCGGGCGGGCGGCAGAACACCAGTACGATCATCAGCACCAGGGTGACGTCGGCCAGCACGATGGCGTTGGTCCAGGCCTCGGCTCGCGCCCAGCCATGGGTCACCTGGTAAACGGCGATGGCCAAGGTCGCGAACAGGCCGAACAGCGCCCCCCACCACAACATTTCCTGGCGGGGACGCAAGGCGTACACCCAGAGCAGTACCCAGGGCATGGCCAGGAAGCGGGTACGGTAGCCCTCGTCCCTGAACATCCCCACCGAATGCAACGACGACACCAGTGCGGAGACCAGCGCCGCCAGGGCCAGGGCCAGCAGCAGGCCGCCGACGACACCGGTGCGCACGCGCCACAGGTCGGAGATCCCACGGGCGCTGGTGAACAGCAGCACCAGGGCAAACGGCAGCACGTTGAAGGGCGTGCTCACCATGGCCGCCGGCAACAGGAACAGTCCTGCCGATGCCAGCATGCCCAATGCGTCTTTCCGCTCAAGACCTGGGGTCGCGGTATACGTCAGATTGCGTGCCATCCTTGCGACTCTGGGGCCAACGCCATGAATCATTCCCTACCAGAAACGCTGCCGAACCCCTCCACGGCCCCTGAATCCGTGCATGCGACCCGCGACTTTGGTAACCGGTGGACGATATCACGCCTGTATCATTCGCCTTAACAGGCCGCCCTTCCGGTGATATCTCCCCCATGAAACGCATCCTGGTCACCGGCGGTGCCGGCTTCCTCGGTTCGCACCTGTGCGACCGGCTGGTCGGCAACGGCCACGACGTGCTCTGCGTCGACAATTTCTTCACCGGCAACAAGCGCAACGTCGCGCACCTGCTGGGCAACCCCGGCTTCGAGCTGATGCGCCACGACGTGACGTTCCCGCTCTACGTCGAGGTCGACCGCATCTTCAACCTCGCCTGCCCGGCCTCGCCGGTTCACTACCAGCACGACCCGGTGCAGACCACCAAGACCAGCGTGCACGGGGCGATCAACATGCTGGGCCTGGCCAAGCGCCTGGACGCACGCATCCTGCAGGCGTCCACCAGCGAGGTCTACGGCGACCCGGAAGTACACCCGCAGCAGGAAGGCTATTGGGGCCGGGTCAATCCGATCGGCATGCGCAGCTGCTACGACGAGGGCAAGCGCTGCGCCGAGACGCTGTTCTTCGACTACTTCCGCCAGCACGGGCTGGACATCAAGGTGGTGCGCATCTTCAACACCTACGGCCCGCGCATGCATCCCAGCGACGGCCGGGTGGTCAGCAACTTCATCGTGCAGGCGCTCAGGGGCGAGGACATCACCATCTACGGCGACGGCAGCCAGACCCGCAGCTTCTGCTACGTGGACGACCTGATCGAGGCCATGCTGCGCATGATGGAAAGCGAGCGCGGCTTCACCGGGCCGGTCAACATCGGCAACCCCGGTGAGTTCACCATGCTGGAACTGGCCGAAAAGGTGATCTCGCTGGTCGGCGGCCGCTCCAGGCTGGTGTTCCAGCCGCTGCCGGAGGACGACCCCAGGCAGCGCCAGCCGGACATCGCCCTGGCCCGGTCCAGCCTGGACTGGGAACCGAAAGTGGCACTGGACGACGGCCTCAGGGAGACCATCGCCTACTTCCGCCAGGTGCTGGCGGCATGAGCACCGCGGCCACCACATTCTCGGTCGTCATCACCAGCTACAACTACCTCCCGTTCGTGGTGGAGGCGGTGGAGAGCGCGCTTGCGCAGACGCGGCCGGCCGCGCAGGTCATCGTCGTCGACGATGGTTCCAGCGACGGCTCGCCGGCGCTGCTGCAGCAGCGCTACGGCGCCGATCCGCGGGTGACCCTGCTGTTCGGCGAGAACGAGGGGCAGCTGGCCGCGTTCCAGCGCGGCGTGGCCGCCGCCAGCGCCGACGTGGTCTGCTTCCTGGACGCCGACGACCGCTGGAAACCGCGGTACCTGGAGCAGATCGGCGCGGTCTACGACGCGCGGCGCGACGTCGACTTCGTGTTCAGCGACCTGCAGACCTTCGGCATCGACAACCAGGACATCCTGTACGAGGACAGCAAGAGCCCGATCGACCTGGGCTACACCGCGATCAGCACCTACTTCTTCGTCACCTGGTACGGCGCCCCGACCTCGGCGCTCTCGCTGCGCCGGCGCTGGGCGGACACCGTGCTGGACCTGCCACCCAGCTTCCGCAAACAGTGGAAGCTGTGCGCCGATGCCTGCCTGGTCCACGGCGCCAGCATCCTCGGCGCGCGCAAGTACTACCTGCCCACCGGCTGCGTCGAATACCGGACCCACGGCAGCAACGGCTGGTGGGCGACCCGCCAGCAGCCGGCATCGCTGCACCTCAACGGCCTGCGCAACTACGGGATCGTCCGCCACTACGCCTGGCGCAGCGGGCTGGACGACAACTGCTGCGTGCTGAGCAAAACCGAGTACCGCACCAAGCCCGCACCGACGCGCAAGGAACGCAAACGCTACGCGTCGCTGGCGCTGCGCGGCGATGCGCCGTGGTGGAAGCGCTACGAGCGCGCGGCCAGCATCCTGCTCGGCCACAGGCGCGGCCGCTGACGGCCGGCCGCCGGCAGGACAGCGCGCGGCGCGGCCGGGGTCAGGACACCGCGCGGGGGCGGACGCGCCCGGGCAGGTTGTGCAGGAACCAGCGCACGTCGAGCTTCAGGCGGTAACCCTCCCGGGCCAGCCAGCGCCACGGCCCGACCGGTTCCTTCGCCCCGGTGCGGGCCTGGATGATCGACTCGAAGCTCTCGTCGCTGCTGACCAGCCCCGGCTTCAGACCCAGGCATTCCACGCCGTGCAGCCAGGCCAGGTCCATGTAGTCGTCGACCGCGACGATCCACTCGTCCGCATGCTCCAGGAACCGCGCCGCCGCCGGGGCCAGGTAGTAGCCGAAGGTGCACAGTGGGCTGCGCCAGTAGCGGTGGAGGACGAAATCGCCGACGCGGCACCAGGGCTCGCTGGACCGGTCGGCGGCATGCAGACGGAAGTACCCGACATCCTGCGGCAGCTGATCCAGGTCGGCCAGCAGCGCGGGCAGGCGCGGGTCGATCGCGATGTCGTCTTCCAGCACCAGCATCGGCTGTCCGCTTTCCACGCAGCGTTGCCAGAGCAGGTAGTGGCTGGCCCAGCAGCCGATCTCGCCGGGGCGGAACGGCCTGCCCTTGCGCAGCAGCCGCTTCTTTTCGGCCACATGCGCGAACAGGGGGTGCGGCTGGCGCCCGTTCACCGCCTCGAAAAACTGGAACCGCAGCCCCAGCGCGGTCGCCTGGCGCTGCATCGATGCCCGCCGGTCGGCCGATGCGGGCAGGTTGATGACGTATATCGGCAGTTCGCTGCAGGGCCGAGACATGGGAGGCACTTCTGGATTCGGGGAAACGGACTGCGGCGCAGCAGGCAACGCCTGCCGGCCTGCGCGTGCGGACCAGGCAACCCCCGCTCCAGCGTCACGCAACTCTGGTTGCCTGGCTGGGCGGGGTTTCACAGGGCCCGCACACTTCTTCACAAGCATTGCACGGCAACTGGAAAGCGAACGTAAATGCGCGTTCCGTGATGATGAACACATTCAACAAGCCCGGGCCGGGCCCGGCTAGCCGCGCTTCAGCAGCCGCGCATGGAAGAAGCCATCGCCATCCTGTTCACCGGGCAGGCGCTGCCGCGTCCCGGCATCGCCATGGCCAAACGCGTCCGGCAGCGCGTCGATGCGCGCATCGGCCGTCCGCGCCAGGAAGGACGCGATCTGCTGCTGGTTCTCGCGACGCAGGATCGAGCAGGTGGCGTACACCAGCACGCCGCCGGGCGCCACCACCGGCCACAGCGCATCGAGCAGCCGCGCCTGCTGGGCGACCAGCGCGTCGATGTCGGCGGGGCGCCGGTGCAGCAGCACGTCGGGCTGGCGACGGACCACGCCGGTGGCCGAACACGGGGCATCCAGCAGCACCGCGTCGAACGGCTCGCCGTCCCACCATGCGGCGCAATCGGCCGCGTCCGCCGCCCGCACCTGCGCCGACGCACCGACCCCGGTACGGTTGAAGGTCTCGCGGATGCGCTGCAGGCGCCGCGCGTCCACGTCCAGCGCCAGCAGCCGCAGGCCGGGATCACGTTCCAGCAGGTGCGCCGCCTTGCCACCCGGGGCGGCGCAGGCGTCCAGTACCCGCGCGCCGCGCGCGGGCGCCAGCGCGTCGGCCACCTGCTGCGCCGACAGGTCCTGCACCGACACCGCGCCCTCGCCGAAACCCGGCAGGCTGGCGACCGGCACCGCGACCGGCAGGCGGATCGCGTCGGCGGCCAGGGCCGACCCTTCCGCTTCGATACCGGCCTCGTGCAACAGGGCGAGATAGGCGTCGCGCGCATGGCGCTGGCGGTTGACCCGCAGCCACAGCGGCGCCGGCCGCAGGCTCGCGGCGAACACCGCCTCGGCCTGCGCCGGCCAGTCGCGGCGCACATGCTCCTGCAGCCAGACCGGCCATGCGTCCTCGGCACGGACCTCGGGGAAACCTTCACGTTGCGCCCGGCGCAGCACCGCGTTGACCAGCCCGGCCTGGCGCTCGCGTCCGAGCGCGCGCGCCGCGTCCACCGTGGCCGACAGCGCCGCATGGGCCGGCAGCTGCAACGCATCGAGCTGCGCGAAGCCGGCCAGCAGCAGCCCCTTCAGGTCGGCATCGCGCGCGCCCAGGGGCTTCTGCAGCCATTGCCGCAGCGCCTGTTCGTAGAGGGCGTGGCGACGCAGCGCGGCGAAACAGATCGCCTCCAGCAGGGCGCGGTCACGGCCATCGTCCAGCTGCGGCAGCATTGCCGCCAGCTCGGCCTTCAACGAACGGCCGCGGCCGGCCACCGCCGCCAGCACCTTGGCCGCCAGCACGCGCGTCTGCACGCCCGGTTGTTGCGCGACGCCGCCCTTCCACGGCCCGGATGCCGAAACCACCATCCGCTCAGCCCTCCACCGGCAGGTCGCGGCGGGCATTGAGGTAGTCGGCGGCGGTGATCGCCTTGCCGCCCTCGCGCTGCACCACGCGCAGGCGCAGGGCACCCTGGCCGCAGGCGATGTCGATGCCCTCGCGGGAGGCGCCGATCACCGTGCCTGGCGCCTTGCCGCGGTTGTCGTCGATGGCCACCGCGCCGTGGATGCGCACGCGCTCGCCGGCCAGCATGGCCTCGGCCACCGGCCACGGGTTGAAGGCGCGCACCCGCCGCGCCAGCGCCGCGGCGTCCTGGCTCCAGTCCAGCCGCGCCTCGGCCTTGTCGAGCTTGTGCGCATAGGTGACCCCGGCCTCGGGCTGCGGCTGCGCCACCGGCTTGAGGCCCGCGCGCAGCAGCCCCAGGCCATCGGACAGCACCCGCGCGCCCATCTCGGCCAGGCGGTCGTGCAGCAGGCCGCCGGTATCGGTGTCGGCGATGGCGGTGTGCTGGCGCAACAGCACCGGCCCGGTATCCAGCCCGGCTTCCATCTGCATCAGGCAGACCCCGGTCTCGCTGTCGCCAGCCTCGATCGCCCGCTGGATCGGCGCCGCGCCACGCCAGCGCGGCAGCAGCGAGGCGTGCACGTTCCAGCAACCATGGGTGGGGATGGCGAGCACCGCCCTGGGCAGGATCAGGCCGTAGGCGACCACGACCATCAGGTCCGGCTGCAGGTCGCGCAGTTGCTGCTGGGCCTCGGGGGTCTTCAGGCTCTCCGGCTGGAACACCGGAATGCCGCGGGCGATGGCATCGAGCTTGACCGGCGACGGCATCAGCCCACGGCCGCGGCCGGCCGGGCGATCGGGCTGGGTGTAGACCGCGACCACCTCGTGGTGGCGCGCGGCCGCGCCGAGCGAGGCGACGGCGAACTCCGGCGTACCGGCAAAAACGATTCTCATGGCAATCCAACTCCCGGAAAGAACGACGGCGCCGGGGTCGGCGCCGTGCGCTGCGCTGGTGCGCGCCCGGCCAGGCCGGGGGCGCGGCTCAGGCGACGTGCTTGCGCTGTTTGGCCAGCTTCTTGCGCACCATTTCGCGCTTGAGCGGCGAGAGGTAATCGATGAACAGCTTGCCGTCCAGGTGGTCCATCTCGTGCTGGATGCAGGTGGCCAGCAGGCCATCGGCCGCCAGTTCCTGCGCCTTGCCCTCGCGGTCGAGGAAACGCACCACGATGCTGTCGGCACGGGTCACGTCGGCATAGATGCCGGGCACCGACAGGCAGCCTTCCTGGTAGACCCGGCCGCCTTCGCTGGCGCTGGCGATCTGCGGGTTGATGAACACCTGCGGCGCGTCGTGCTCCTCGCTGACGTCGATCACCATGAAACGCTTGTGCACGTCCACCTGGCTGGCGGCCAGGCCGATGCCGGGGGCGTCGTACATGGTCTGGAACATGTCGTCGAGCAGCTGCTGGAACGCCGGGGTGGTCACTTCGGCAGGGTCGACCGGGACCGCCTTGGTGCGCAGCCGCGGGTCGGGGAATTCGAGAATGGGCAGGAGGGCCATGGGGTGCACCGGAATGGGGATGCCGCACAATTCGGCAGGACGTCCCAATTCTAGCGCCTGCGCTTGCCCCGCGCCCCGGGTTCTGCACTATAGTGCGCGAACCTGTTGGGGAATCAGGCAGATCGCAGCCATGCTGAAACAAATACGTACGGTCGCCGCCGTCGCGTTGCTGACCGTTACGACCTATGCCGTGGCGGTCGAGACGGGCGCCACCCATCCGGACACCTACGTGGTGCGCAAGGGCGACACGCTCTGGGACATCGCCGCCCGTTTCCTGAAGAAGCCGTGGCTTTGGCCGGAAATCTGGCAGGCCAACCCGCAGGTCAAGAATCCGCACCTGATCTACCCGGGCGACGTGCTGAGCCTGGCCTATCTGGACCGGGTGACGCCGCAGGGCAGCATCCAGCCGGGCAAGCGCGACGAAGCGCCGATCAATGCGATCCCGCTGGCGCAGGTTGAACCGTTCCTGAAGAACCTGACCGTCATGGACAGCTTCAAGCAGCTGCCCTACGTGGTCGGCCTGGAAGACAACCGCATGCGCGCCAGCGCCGGGCAGCAGGCCTATGTGCGCGGCCTGCAGGGCGCACAGGCCGGCCAGCGCTATGCCGTGCTGCGGCCCACGGTGCGGTACGGCCAGCCCAAGCCCAGCGACGACCTGGACGAGCGCGGCAACGTGACCCCGTTCACCGGCGACCTGTGGCGGAGCTACGTGGCCAGCAGCGACCGCCACGAACTGCTGGGCTACGAGCTGGCCCAGGTCGCCACCGGCACGGTCACCCGCGTCGGCAACGGCGAGCACGAGACCAGCACCCTGCTGCTGCAGGCCAGCGGCCGCGAAGTGCGCGCCGGCGACCGCCTGGTCCCGGTGCAGGCCAGCCCCTACGACCTGCAGTTCGTGCCGCACGCCCCCAGCGCGGCGGTCGCGGACGGCCACCTGCGCGTCCTGGCCGTGGCCGACGCCCTCACCTCGGGCGGTCCGCGCGACGTCATCGCCATTTCCGGCGGCGCCCGCGACGGCATCGACAACGGCACCGTGTTCTCGGTCTGGCGCAGCGGCCGCCATGTCACCGACCGCGTGACCGGCATGGCCACGTCGCGCACCGACGACGGGCTCAAGCCCGGTGCTGGCCGCGTGTCGCTGCCGGCCGAGTATGCGGCGCACGCCATGGTGTTCCGCACCTTCGACCGGGTCAGCTATGCGCTGGTGATGGAAGGCACCAAGCCGGCGCGCGTGGGTTACGAGCTCAAGCATCCGGACGCGCAGTAGGCGGCGCGGCGTAATCCGATGCAGCAGCACGACGGCGCCCGAGGGCGCCGTCGTCGTTTCCGGGCCAGCATCCGCGCATGCCCGCCTTTCCCGACCCTGCCGGCGCGTGCGCAGACGAAGCCCAGGCGCTGCTGGCGCTGGTGCTGGCCGGCGGCAGCGCCCGGCCGCTGCGTGATCTGCTCGACCACTGCGGCAGCGCACGCCACGCGCTGGCTGCCGGGCGCCCCGCGTGGCAGGCCG
This sequence comes from Stenotrophomonas acidaminiphila, assembly GCA_002951995.1. Lineage (NCBI taxonomy): Bacteria > Pseudomonadati > Pseudomonadota > Gammaproteobacteria > Lysobacterales > Lysobacteraceae > Stenotrophomonas > Stenotrophomonas acidaminiphila. The sequence continues at coordinate 390,069 of CP019797.1, read as the reverse complement.
TCGGCCTGGACCGGCAGCAGGCGCAGGCGCTGGTCGCGCCGGCACCGGCGCGCATGGCGCAGGCACGTCGCTGGCTGGAGCATCCGCGCCACCACCTGCTCGGCTGGGGCGATGAGGACTACCCGCCCCTGCTGCGGCGTTGCCCGAATCCCCCGCTGGCCCTGTTCGTCGATGGCGACCCGGCCTGCCTGTGGCAGCCGGCCATCGCCATCGTCGGCAGCCGCAATCCCAGCGCAGGGGGCTGCGACAACGCCTACGCGTTCGCGCGCGAACTGTCGGCGGGCGGGCTGGCGATCGGCAGCGGCCTGGCCGCCGGCATCGACGCCGCCGCCCACCGTGCCGCGCTGGATGCCGGCGGTGCCACGTTCGCGGTGATCGGCACCGGCCCGGACCTGGCGTACCCACGCCGCCATGCCCCGCTCCAGGAGCAGGTCGCCGCGACCGGCGCGGTGGTCAGCGAGTACCCGCCCGGCACGCCACCGCGCAACGGCCAGTTTCCCGCCCGCAACCGGCTGCTCGCCGCGCTGTGCCTGGGCACGGTGGTGGTCGAAGCCGCCGCGCGCTCCGGCGCGCTGATCACCGCGCGGCTGGCGGCCGAAGCCGGTCGTGAAGTGTTCGCGGTGCCCGGATCGATCGGCAACGCCATGGCGTGCGGCTGCCATCGCCTGATACGCGACGGTGCAATCCTGGTGACACAACCGGCGGACATTGTGGAAGGCGTGGCCAATCTGGCCGGCGAACTGGCGGGCGCCTTGCAAAACCGGTTACTGACCCCCATCCCTGAGGCCCCGGGCAGCCCTTGCCCGGCCCCCACCCCACCGGATCCGGACTACCAGTGCTTGTGGAATGCGCTGGGTTACGACCCAACCGGTATGGATTCGTTGATCAGGCGCACTGGATTGACGGCCAGCAGGCTGTCATCCATGCTGCTGGTCATGGAACTGGAAGGGAAGGTGTCGTCCGCATACGGCTGCTACACCCGCACCTGAGGTTCCTTCACCTCCACAGCGCCGCATGGCGCAGGCCGAGGCAATGAAAGAGAGCATCCTGGACGTCCTGCTGTATCTGTTCGAACACTATTTCAGCGAGGACGCCGATCTCATCCGAGACCGCGACTCCCTGCAGAACGGCCTGATCCAGGCCGGTTTCAGCCCCACCGAGATCAGCAAGGCCTTCGACTGGCTCGATGCCCTGGCCGAGCAGCGCCCGGCCGTGGGCCAGGCGCGGGTGGACGGGCCGGTACGCATCTTCCATGGCCCGGAGCTGGACAAGCTGGACGTGGAGAGCCGCGGGTTCCTGCTGTTCCTGGAACAGCACGGCATCCTCGATGCCGACCAGCGCGAACTGGTGCTGGACCGGGCGATGGCGCTGGACCAGGACGAACTGGACCTGGACGACCTCAAGTGGGTGGTGCTGATGGTGCTGTTCAACCAGCCGGGCGCGGAAGCCGCCTATGCGTGGATGGAAACGCAGATGTTCGTCGACGAGCCCGAGCCGCTGCACTGAGGATCGACGGCGTGGCGCATCACGCCACCGTGAGCGCCCGCGCGGCGCTGGCGACCCCGCCGCCCGACTCCTGGCGGCACGCCGGGCCCGCCGGTGCAGGCGCGGGTAGCGGAAAGGACATCCCTGCGCGCCACGACGCGCCCCACCCTGGACAGCCACAAGGAGTCCCCGTGAGCCAGTGGTTCTATGCCGAGGGCAACCGCGAACGCCGCGGCCCCCTGCCCGCAGCGAGCATCGTCGAGCTGTTCCGCTCCAACCGCATCGCCGGCGACACCCTGGTCTGGCGCGAGGGCGCCAGCGACTGGCGGCCACTGGCCGACTTCGCCGCCGAGCTCGGCCTGGACATGCCCGCGGGCCAATCCTCCGCGCCGCCGCTACCACCGCCGGTGCAACAGGCACCTATCGTCGCTCCGGCGCCGCCACGGCCCGGACTGTCCGGGTGCGCCGTGGCCGGCATCATCGCCGCGGTTGCGGGCGTCGCGCTGCTGGCGATCGGCGGCATTCTGGCCGCCATCGCCATACCCACCTACAACAGCTACCTGACCCGCGCGAAGGTGACCGCGGCGTGGGCGCAGCTGCAGCCACTCACCCAGGACGTGGCGCGGTTCGCCAGCGCCAGCGGCCACTGCCCGGTCAACGGCGACAGTGGCTTCCACAGCCCGGAAAGCTACGCCGCCGGCGATGTCGCAAGCGCGCGCATCGGCCGTTTCGAGAACGGCCACTGCGGCGTGGAGGCGCGTTTCCAGGTGCCCGGCAGGCAGGCGCTTGACGGCAAGCACCTCTGGCTCGACTACGATACGCAGACCGCCACCTGGACATGCCGGTCCGACGTGGCGGACCAACATCTGCCAGCCCAGTGCCGCGGCTGAGCCGGGACGCACACACTTCACAGGGGAATATTGATGAGTCAGTGGTATTACGCCGATGCGCAGCGCGAGCGGCATGGGCCGGTCGAAGCCGACGTGCTGCGCGACAAGTTCCGCAGGAACGAGCTGGACCTGGGCAGCCTGGTCTGGCGCGAAGGCATGTCGCAGTGGCAGCCGCTCTCGGCGATGGCCGAGGAGCTGCAGCTGCTGGTGCCGGCGGCCGCCGGTACCGGCATCGACCTGCGCGCGGATTACCAGGCGATCGAGGACGGCAGCGCCGTCGCCAAGGCCAGTGCGGCGGCGCAGTCGCCCTATGCCGCGCCCACCAGCGCCGCCACCGGCGAAACGGTGGTCGGCGGCGGCGAGATCGTCTACGCCGGCTTCTGGAAGCGCGTGGCGGCCTATTTCATCGACAGCCTGGTCGTGGGCATCGTCGGCGGCGTGATCGCGATGGGCATCGGCATGGTGCTGGGCATCGGCATGGCCGGCATCGGCGGCGGCAGCGACGCCATGGGCGCGGGTTTCATCGCGATCCAGCTGCTGACCAACCTGGTCTCCATCGGCCTGGCCGCCGCCTACTACGCGGTCTTCCATGCCTCGTCCGGCAAGGCCACCCTGGGCAAGATGGCGGTGGGCATCAAGGTGGTGCGCAGCAACGGCGAGCGGATCACCATCGCCCGCGGCATCGGCCGCTACTTCGCGGCCATGCTCAGCGGCCTGATTCTGTGCATCGGCTACCTGATGGCCGCCTTCACCGAGCGCAAGCAGAGCCTGCACGACATGATCTGCGACACCCTGGTGGTGGACAAATGGGCCTTCACCGACCACCCGGAGTGGCAGCAGCGCGGGCTGGGCACGGTGACCATCGTGATCCTGTCGCTGTTCGGCGTGATGGTGCTGGTGGGCATCGTCGCGCTGCTGGCGATCATCGGCATCGCCGCCTCCAACTTCAGCTGAGTCACATGCCGCCGCTTGACAACGGCGGCCTCTCCGTGATTTCTCTGGACAAGGAAAGCTGAACGCCCGGGCCCTGCCCGGGCGTTGCGCATCTCCGCATCGGCCCCGCGGCTTCACTATCGGGCGCGTTTGCGCCACCCTAGCGCCCCCCACCGGGCCCCGCCCTCCCCGCAAGAACCCACTGACATGCCCAAGCACCTGCTCATCGTCGAATCGCCCGCCAAGGCCAAGACGATCAACAAATACCTCGGCAAGGACTTCACCGTCCTGGCCTCGTATGGGCACGTGCGCGACCTGGTCCCAAAGGAAGGCGCGGTCGATCCGGACCACGGCTTCGCGATGCGCTACGACCTGATCGAGAAGAACGAGAAGCACGTCGAGGCCATCGCCAAGGCCGCCAAGGGCGCCGACGACATCTTCCTGGCGACCGACCCGGACCGCGAGGGCGAGGCCATCAGCTGGCACATCGCCGAGATCCTGAAGGAACGCGGGCTGCTGAAGGACAAGTCGATGCAGCGCGTGGTCTTCACCGAGATCACCCCGCGCGCGATCAAGGAGGCGATGGCGCAGCCGCGCGCCATCGCCGACAACCTGGTCGACGCCCAGCAGGCGCGGCGCGCGCTGGACTACCTGGTCGGCTTCAACCTCTCCCCGGTGCTGTGGCGCAAGGTGCAGCGCGGCCTGTCCGCCGGCCGCGTGCAGAGCCCGGCGCTGCGCATGATCGTCGAGCGCGAAGAGGAGATCGAGGCGTTCAAGGCCCGCGAGTACTGGTCGATCCAGGCCGACTGCGCGCATCCGACCCAGCATTTCTCGGCCAAGCTGATAAAGCTGGACGGGCAGAAGTTCGAGCAGTTCACCATCACCGACGGCGACACCGCCGAGGCCGCGCGCCTGCGCATCCAGCAGGCCGCGCAGGGCCGCCTGCACGTCACCGACGTCGCCAGCAAGGAGCGCAAGCGTCGCCCGGCGCCGCCGTTCACCACCTCCACCCTGCAGCAGGAAGCCTCGCGCAAGCTCGGCTTCACCACGCGCAAGACCATGCAGGTGGCGCAGAAGCTGTACGAAGGCGTGGCGATCGGCGAGGAAGGCACCGTCGGCCTGATCTCCTACATGCGTACCGACTCGGTGAACCTGTCGCAGGACGCGCTGGTCGAGATCCGCGACGTGATCGCCCGCGACTACGGCACCGCCTCGCTGCCGGACAAGCCCAACACCTACACCACCAAGAGCAAGAACGCCCAGGAAGCGCACGAAGCGGTGCGCCCGACCTCGGCGCTGCGCACACCGGCGCAGGTGGCCAGGTTCCTGACCGACGACGAGCGCCGGCTGTACGAGCTGATCTGGAAGCGCGCCGTGGCCTGCCAGATGATCCCGGCCACGCTCAACACGGTCAGCGTCGACCTGTCCGCCGGCAGCGAACACGTGTTCCGCGCCAGCGGCACCACCGTGGTGGTGCCCGGCTTCCTGGCCGTCTACGAGGAAGGCAAGGACAGCAGGAATGCCGAGGACGAGGACGAAGGCCGCAAGCTGCCGGCGATGAAACCCGGCGACAACGTGCCGCTGGAACGCATCGGCGCCGAACAGCATTTCACGCAGCCGCCGCCGCGCTTCACCGAAGCGGCGCTGGTCAAGGCGCTGGAGGAATACGGCATCGGCCGCCCCTCGACCTACGCCTCGATCATCCAGACCCTGCTGTTCCGCAAGTACACCGAGATGGAAGGCCGCAGCTTCAAGCCCACCGACGTCGGCCGCGCGGTCAGCAAGTTCCTGTCCAGCCACTTCACCCGCTACGTCGACTACGACTTCACCGCCCGGCTCGAGGACGAGCTGGACGCGGTGTCGCGCGGCGAGGAGGAATGGGTGCCGCTGATGGAGCGCTTCTGGGGCCCGTTCAAGGAGCTGGTCAGCGACAAGAGTGAATCGCTGGACCGCACCGACGCGGGCAGCGCGCGCGTGCTCGGCACCGACCCGGGCAGCGGCAAGGAAGTGAGCGCGCGCATCGGCCGCTTCGGGCCGATGGTGCAAATCGGCACCGTGGATGACGAGGAGAAGCCGAAGTTCGCCTCGCTGCAGCCCGGCCAGAGCATCTACTCCATCTCGCTGGAGGACGCGCTGAAGCTGTTCGACATGCCGCGCAGGCTCGGCGCCGACGCCAATGGCGAGGAAGTGAGCGTGGGCATCGGCCGCTTCGGCCCGTTCGCCAAGCGCGGCAGCACCTATGCCTCGCTGAAGAAGGAGGACGATCCGTACAAGATCGACCTGGCGCGCGCGCTGTTCCTGATCGAGGAAAAGGAAGAGATCGCCCGCAACCGCATCATCAAGGAGTTCGAGGGTTCGGACATCCAGGTGCTCAACGGCCGTTTCGGGCCCTACATCAGCGACGGCACCCTCAATGGCAAGATCCCCAAGGACCGCGAGCCGGCCTCGCTGACCCTGGCCGAGGTCCAGCAGCTGATGGCCGAGACCGGCAAGCCGGCGCGCAAGGGCTTCGGCGCAAAGAAGGCCGCGGCCAAGAAGGCCGCCGTCAAGAAGACCACGGTGAAGAAGGACGCCGCGCCGAAGACGCCGGCCGCCAAGAAGGCACCGGCCAGGAAGGCGGCGGCCAAGAAGGCCACGGCCACCAAGAGCACGGCGAAGAAGGCCGTCAAGAAAGCCGTGGTGAAGGCCGCGGGCAAACCGGCGGCCGACGACGCGCCGCCGTTCTGAGCGCCGTCTCGCCCTGCCGCCCCGGCAGGGGGATAATCGCGTACCTGTACCAGGCCGCCCACGGGCGGTCTGGTGCGTCTGGCCTCCCTGCGTTCCCGCGGCCACCGCCGCGGTAGCCAACGGTACCCCGATGATTGAATTCGATCTGCAGAACGTGGTCCCGGCGCTGCGCGCCGGAAGCGTCATCGCCTATCCGACCGAAGCGGTCTGGGGCCTGGGCTGCGACCCGGCCAACGAAACGGCGGTGATGAAACTGCTGGCGCTCAAGCAGCGGCCGGTCCAGAAGGGCATGATCCTGGTCGCCGCCGACGTGACGCAGCTGCAAGGCTGGGTGCGGCTGGACGCGCTGGTCGAGGACCGCCGCCAGGCGGTGCTGGACAGCTGGCCCGGGGCCCATACCTGGATCGTGCCGGCCGGGCCGCTCGCCCCACGCTGGATCACCGGCGAACACACCGGCATCGCGGTGCGGGTCAGCGCGCATCCGCAGGTACGCGCCCTGTGCCAGGCCTGGGGCGGCCCGCTGGTCTCGACCAGCGCCAACCTCGCCGGGCAGCCGCCGGCACGCGCCCGCGACCAGCTCGACCCGGCCCTGCTGGCGCAGCTCGACGGGCTGCTTGATGGCGCCACCGGCGGGCTGGCGCAGCCTACCCGCATCCGCGTCGCCGCCACCGGCCAGGTGCTGCGCGAGTAAGCCACCCGGCGCGGGGTCCCGGGGGCGGCAGGTGCCCACCACCACGGCCGGAAACCCCGCCTACCCGCGGTCCGCCAGATGCGGCACCATGGCCGCATGCGCGTCCGCCTGCTCCTGCCCGGGTTCCTGGGCCTGCTGCCCGCCATGGCGATGGCCGCCGAGCCACCGCCGGCCGACAGCGTGCGCATTTACCGCTGCGTGGCTGCCAATGGCGCGGTCACGCTGCAGGACGCCCCGTGTGCCGGTACGCATCGGCAGCAGGTGCTGGACATGCAGCGCCCCCAGGATCCACCGCCGCGGCCGGCGCTGGCGCCCGCCACTGCGCCCGCGCCACCGCCACCGGAGCGCGAAGTGCGCATCGTCACCGTGCAGCCGCCGCAGCCCCTGTACGAGTGCATCGCGCCGGATGGCGGGCGCTACACCAGCGAAGACGGTCTCGGCACGCCGCGCTGGGTGCCGCTGTGGGTCGGCGGCTACCACCCGCCCGGGCGCATCGACACCGCGCCACCGGCTTCCGGTGGCGGCATGGTCGCGGGCGGACGGCCCGGCCACGGCCACCCCCACCCCGGCGGCGCCGTCATCGCCAGCGGCACCTGGGTCCGCGATGTCTGTCACCCGCTGCCACAACAGGAAGTGTGCGCGCGCCTGCGCGACCGTCGCTGGGAACTGGTGCGCCGCTACAACAGCGCGCTGCAGAGCGAACGCCAGGCCCTCACCCGCGAACAGCGCGGCATCGAGGCACGGCTGGACCGCGATTGTGGCGGCCATTGACGCCGCCGGCGCGGCTCAGAACCCGTAGCGCAGGAAGCCGCCGTCGACCGCGATGCACTCGCCGGTGACATAGCTCGACGCCGGCAGGCACAGGAAGCCGACCGCCGCGGCCACTTCCTCCGGCTCGCCGATGCGGCGCATCGGCGTGCGCGCGATCACTTCGTCGTAGTAATCGGCGTCGGACAGCGGCCCGGAGGTGCGCCGGGTGCGGATATACCACGGCGCCACCGAGTTCACCCGGATGCCGTCCTCGGCCCATTCGCAGGCGAGGTTGCGGGTCATCTGCTGCAGCGCCGCCTTGGTCATGCCGTAGACCACGCCACTGCGCACGTGGGTGATGCCGGACACGCTGCCGACGTTGACGATGGCCGACGCGGCGTGGCGGGTGAGCAGCGGGTAGGCATAGCGCGACAGCTCGAACGCCGAGAACAGGTTGGTCTCGAAAATCCCGCGCCACTCGTCCTCGCTGTAGTCGTTGGCCGGCTTGGTGATGTTGCCGCCGGCGTTGTTGACCAGCAGGTTCAGCCCGCCATGGTCTTCGACCCAGTCGAGGATCGCCTGGCGGTCCTCGTCGTCGGCGACGTCGGCCGACAGGCCGTGGATGGCGCGGCCGGGGAATTCGTCGGCCAGGTCGTCGCGCGCCTGCGCCAGCGCGTCGGCATCGCGCGCCACCAGCAACAGGTCGGCGCCGAAACCGAGCAGTTCGCGCGCGATGGCCAGGCCGATGCCGGCGCTGGCGCCGGTGATCAGTGCGGTCTGTCCGTCCAGCCGCCAGCGGTTCGTGTTCATGGGTGAAGGATACCGCCGTGCCGGCCGCGGGTCAGGTTGCGGCCGTGGCGGTGTGTCACGATGGACGCCTGCCCGCACAGGAGCACGCCGATGGACATCCGTCATTGCCTGCTGCCGATGGCCCTGGCCCTGCTGGCCGGTTGCGGCAGGCCGCAGCCGCCGGAGACCGAGCGCCGGCCCGATCCCCAGGCCGCGGCGCCGCACCGCGCTGGCCTGCCCGCGCGGACGCCGGCCGGCGGCACCGTTGCCGATACGGTCGCGGCCGCCGGGGCACGGATGCATGCACGGCCGGTCGGCCGCGCGCCGTAGCCACGCGCGCACCACACGGCTGAAACGACAACGCCGCCCGGGGGCGGCGTTGCCAGGTCATGCGGTGGCGGCGCTTACAGACCGCAGAAGCAGTAGGCCAGCGCCTTGACCGGCGCGCCGTTGCGGTCCTTCACCGCATCTTCGACGAAGCGCAGCTGCGCGTCCATTTCCGGCAGGGTGCGCGCCAGCATCAACCGCGCCAGGCTGGAATCGGACAGCATCCAGGCGCCGGCGCGGCTGCCGGCGAAGCCGGTCATGAACTGCGCGAACGGCGTGGCCGCCTTCTCGATGTAGTTCACCCGGTACTTGTCCGGCTCGCCGAGCTTGGCGCGCCCGGCGGCATCGGCGATCGCGGCCTTGAGGCCACCGAACGCGTCCACCAGCCCGCGTTCCTTGGCCTGCGCACCACTCCACACGCGGCCACGCGCGACCTCGTCGATGGCATCCACGTCGCGGTCGCGCGCCTGCGCCACCTTGCCGGTGAAGTCGGCGTAGCCCTTGTCGATGACCGACTGCACCACGCGGCCCACCGCCGGATCCATCGGCCGGGTGACGTCGAACGCGCCGGCGAAACGGGTGGTACCCACGCCATCGGTATGCACGCCGATCTTGTCCAGGCTGCGCGCGAAGTTGGGAATCATGCCGAAGATGCCGATCGAACCGGTGATGGTCGATTCGTCGGCGTAGATGCGGTCGGCGTTCATGCTGATCCAGTAGCCACCGGACGCGGCCAGGTCGCCCATCGACACCACCACCGGCTTGCCGGCGGCCTTGAGCGCCTCGACCTCGCGGCGGATCTGCTCGGAGGCGAAGACTTCGCCGCCCGGGGAATCCACGCGCAGCACCACCGCCTTGACGTCGTCGTCGTCGCGCGCGGCGCGCAGCAGCGCCGAGGTGGAGACGCCGCCAACGCGGCCGGCCGGCAGGTCGCCGCCGGCGATCTCGCCCTCGGCCACCACCACCGCCACCTGCGGACGGTGATCGATCGGCGAGCGGCGCGCATCGACCTGGGTCAGGTAGTCGCCCAGCGCGATCTGGCGGAAGCCGCCCTCGGCGTCGCTGTCGGCCACGCCACGCTGGGTGAGCAGCGTTTCCACTTCCTCGCGGGTCTTGAGCCCGTCCACCAGCTTCTGCTGCAGGGCGAAGCGCGCCAGGTCGCCACCGGCCGCGGCGATGCCCTCGGGCAGGGTGTCGATGCCGGCGGCCAGCTGCGCGGCGTCGAGCTTGCGCGCCTTGGCGATGTCGCCCAGGTAGCGCTGCCACACGTCGTTCATCCAGAACAGGTCGGCTTCCTTGGCCTGCGGCGAAGCGGCATCGAGCACGTAGGGCTCGGCGGCCGACTTGTACTCACCCACCTTGAACAGGTGCACGTCCACGCCCAGCTTGTCCTGCAGGCCGCTGCGGAAGTACTGGCGGTAGCGGCCCAGCCCCTCGAGCAGCAGGCTGCCCATCGGGTCCAGGTAGACCTCGTCGGCCTGCGCGGCCAACAGGTACTGCGACTGGTTCATGTTCTCGCTGAAGGCCACCAGCTGCTTGCCGGAGGCGCGCAGTTCCTGCAGCGCGGCGGCCACTTCGCGCATCGAGGCGAAGCCGGAGGGCTGCAGCTTGTCCAGCTCCAGCACCACGCGTTCGATCTTCTTGTCGTCGCGCGCGGCCTCGATGGCGCGGATCAGATCGCGCAGCTGGATCTCCTCGGCGTTGTTGTCGCCCGCCGCCTTGGCCAGCGCGCGGCTCACCGGATCGGTGCTGTACTGCTCGACCAGCCGGCCTTCCGGGGCGATCACCAGGGTGGTGCGGTCCTGCAGGATCTTGGCCGACGATGCGCCCTTGCCCATCGCCACCATCATCACGATCAGCACCAGGAACAGCAGGCCGAAGAACACGAGGTTGAGGATCAGCCGCCGGGTGAAGTTCATCACGTCCCACAGCCCGACGAAAAAGCGGGCGATGGGGTTGCGGCGAGGCAGCGGTGGGGATTCATGGACGCTCCGGAAGGGGCTTGTTGCAAAGCAGGATACCCATAACCGGCGGACCCGGCATGGGCTTCAAGTCAGGGGGCCGGCTGGAGGAACAGGCGCTGGCTGCTGATCCGCAGGCGCCAGCCCATCAGCACCGCGGCGGCGGTCAGGCCCATGATCAGGCCGATCCACATGCCCTGCGGTCCCCAGCCCAGGCCCAGGCCGAGGCCGGCGCCGAGCGGCATGCCCAGGCCCCAGTACGCAAACATGGCGATGAACATCGGCACGCGCGTGTCCTTGAGCCCGCGCAGCGCGCCGGCCGACAGCACCTGGATGCCATCGGGGAACTGGAAGGCCGCCGCGTACAGCAGCAGGGTGGAGGCCAGCGCGGCCACCGCCAGGTCGTCGGTGTACAGGCGTACCACCGCGTCGTGGCCCAGCAGCAGCACGGTGATCGACAGCAGCTGCGTGACCAGCACGATCGCGTAGCCGGCCCAGGTGGCGCGGCGCACGCCCAGCGGATCGTTGCTGCCCACCGCATGGCCGACGCGCACGGTGGTGGCCTCGGCCACGCCCATCGGGATCATGAAACACAGCTGGGCGACGTTGATGGCGATCTGGTGGGCGCTGGCCTCGACCGCGCCGATACGACCGATCAGCAGCGCGGTGATGATGAACAGGCCGCCTTCCATGAGCACGGTGATGCCGATCGGCAGGCCGGTACGCAGCAGGTCCCAGATCGCGCGCCAGCGCGGCGGCTCGAAATGGCCGAACAGCCGCAGGTGGGCGAAACGCCGGGTCTTCCACAGGTAGCCGGCGAAACACAGCGCCTGCAGCCACATCGTCACCGACGAGGCGATACCCAGGCCTTCGGCACCCATTTCGGGAAAGCCGAAGCGGCCATTGCACAGCGCATAGCCCAGCGGCCCCAGCACCAGCAGCCCGCCGAACCCGAGCAGCATGGTCGGCAGCGTCCAGTGCATGCCCTCGCTCAGGTAACGCATGCAGAAATAGAGCGTCAGCGCCGGCACGCCCCAGCGGATCGCGTGCAGGAAGCCGGTGGCGCCGGGAACGATCTCCGGGGCGATGCCGAACGCGGGCAGGAACGCCGGCACCACGCTGAGGAAAGCGAACATCAGCGCGCTCAGGCCCACGCCCAGCCACAGCGCCTGGCGGAACAGCGGGCCGATGTCGCGCTCGCGGCCAGCGCCGTGCAGCTGCGACACCGAGGCGGTCAGCGAGATCAGGGTGCCGATCGGCACCAGCATCGGCAGCCACAGCAATGCGGTGCCGATGCTGACCGCGGCGAAGGTATCGGTACCGTGGTGGCCGGCGATGGTGTTGTCGACGAAGGCGATCAGGCCGGTCGAAACATGGCCCAGGACCAGCGGCAGGGCGAGCAACCCGGTGGCGCGCACTTCCTGGCGGAAGCGCGGCGTGGCGGTGGTGGACATGCGGGAAATGGCGCGGACTGCGGCCGGCGCGGGACGCGCTGTTGCCGGGTCGCGGAGGGGACGCATTGTAATGGCTATGGATGAAGCCGGGTGAAAGGCGCGACCTTGGCGACACTTTCGCCCTGGCCGGCGTGCGCGTCTCAGCGCGATTCGGTGCGCTGCCGCAGCCAGTCGCCGCGCTGCGCCGCCGGCAGCGCCAGCAGGCGCTCGCGCAGCGCATCGCGCTCCTGCGGCGGCGTGCGCAGCGCCAGCACACCCAGCTGCGCCAGCTGCGTGGCGTCAAGCTGGCGCAGCAGCGCCAGCATCGGTTCGCGCTGGTGTCCGGGCAGGTAGCCCAGCAACGGCTGCAGCTTCGGGTAGTGCGCGCCCAGCTGCGGGCCCAGCCGCCAGCCATCGCGGTGCAGGCGGTCCAGGCCGAGGAAGCGGTTGCGCACGGCCGCGCGCTCGGACGCGGGCAATGCCGCCACCTCGGCCGCGGCCCGGCGCACCCGCTGGCGCTCGGATTCGGGCAGCGCGCGCCACGCCGCATATCGTGCGCGCAGCTCGCGCTGCTGGGCCGGGGCCAGTGCCTGCCAGCCCACCGCCGGATCGGGCGCGGGCGTGGTACTGCCCGCCGGCAGGACAGGCACCACCGGCGCCGCCAACGACGACGCGGCCGGCAACAGCGCCAGCACTACCACTAGCAGCCCCTCAATCCTCGGCATCGACCGTCTCCAGTGCACCGCCGGCAGGTTCGGCGCGGCCGGGCTGCGCCTGCGATTCGTCCACCGGCAGCGGGCCGCCGGCGGCGTACCAGGCATGGAAGTCGGCGTCCCGCGCCAGCGCCAGCTCCGGATCGGCGAGCATCGCGGCATCGTCGGCGGCATGGCTGTCGGCGGCCGCCGGCCCGGCGGGGGCGCCGTCGTCCGGCAGCGCTTCCACCTGCACCGGACCGTTGTCCGCCACCGCGCCCTCGGCGGCCGGCGCCGCCGCACCCGGCAACGCCGGGCCATGGCGGGTCCACCCCCAGGCCAGGACCAGCGCCAGCAGCAGCAACGGCAGGCACAGCAACAGCCAGGTCCGCCGGCTCCAGCGCGCCCGGGTACGGCGCGGCGCGCGCACCCTGCGTCCATCGGCCTCGACCCGGGGCGCGGGTGCCGGCCGCGGCGCCGGCGCGGCGGCGGCCGCCGTCATCCCGCGCAGTTGTTCCAGCTGTTGTACCTGCCCGGCCGGCAGCTCGCGGACCCGTGCCTGCACCTGCTCGGCCAGCCCGCGCCAGGCCAGCGCATCCGGATGGCCCTGCGCATCCAGGGGGCAGGCAGCGGCCAGCGCGCGCCGGTATGCCTCGGGCGTGAGCCCCAGCACGGCGGCCGCGGCGTCTTCGTCCAGGCCACCACCCACACGCAGCAAGAGTGCCAGCCGCGGGTCGGGCGCCAGCCGCTGCAGGTGCAGCAGCGCGGGCGGCCAGCGCCCGCCCTGGGACGGTGCCCGCAGTTGCGGGCTGCCGCACAGCAACGCCCAGAAGCGCGCCGGCCAGTCGGCCATGGGCAGGTCCGCGGCGGGGCCGGCAAAGCCACGCATGGCGGCCGCCACGGCCTGGGCGGCGGCGGCCTCGTCGCCGCCCTGCAGGCTGGCGACGACCAGCGCGCGGCGTTCGACACCTTTCAGGAAAGCGGACAGGGCGCTGGCTGCGGCCGGTGCGGGGGAGGCGGGTGCAGCCATCAGGTGGACTCCTTCATCGGCGGGAATGATACCCAGCCGATCCCGCCCTGCAGATGCCGCCGGCGGCGGCCTCCACGCGCTCTTCACGCCGTTGCGGGCGGCCCATGCCGCAACTTGTGCACAGCGTCAATAGTCCGGCCCCGGATGCCCGCGATTGCGCCAGCGCGCCCACATTTCGCTTTTGTTTCACGGCCAAGTTGTTGATTTTAAATATATTGATGGCGTGGCTATTTTTTGACCAAGTTGACTGAAAGGCTTCAACCACCGCCTTGGACGCGTGGAGCACAACGCTGATGCACAGAGTTATCCACAAGTTGTGTGGATAAGCCCAAATCTCCAATCGGGGCCTGCGTTTACGCGGTGTTTATGCTTCTGGCGCTGCACAAGCGCACGCAAGTAGCGCGCCCGCCGGCGCAGGCGCAGGCGCGGGCGGCCCGCGGGCAGCGGGCGCGGGGGTGTGCCGGGCACCGGCCACCGCCCTACACTGCCGCCCATGCCCACCTGCCCCACCCTGCGCATCGCGCTGCCGGTTCCGTTGCCGCAGACCTTCGATTACCTGCCCCCGCCCGGCAGTCCGGCGCCGGACGCCGGCGATGCCGGGCGCCGGATCAAGGTGCCGTTCGGCAACCGCGAGCTGGTCGGCATGGTCGAGGGCATCGGCACGGTGCAGGACCCGGCGACCCTGCGCGAGGCGCTGCAATGGCTGGATGGCCCGCCGCTGCTCGGCGGTGAACTGTATGCCTCGCTGCGCTGGCTGGCGCGCTATGCACATGCGCCGCTCGGCGAGGTGGTCGCCACCGCGCTGCCGGCGCCCCTGCGGCGCGGCGAACCGCTGCCCGATACCCAGGACTGGGGCTGGGAACTGACCGCGGCCGGTCGCGAGGGCCTGTCGCGGCTGCGCGCGGGCAGCCGGCCGCGACGCCTGGCCGAGCTGCTCGGCGACGGTCCCCTGGCCGAGGATGCGCTGGCCGCGCGCATGGACGGCTGGCGCGAGGCCGGGCGCGCCCTGCTCAAGCGCGGCTTCGCGCAGCGCGTGGCGCTGGCGGCGGCACCGGCGGTTGCGCAGCCGCTGCCGGGGCTGGACCCCAACCCGCAGCAGCACACGGCGATCGCGGCGATCACCGCGGCCGACGGCTTCCAGCCCTTCCTGCTGGACGGGGTCACCGGCAGCGGCAAGACCGAGGTCTACCTGCAGGCCATCGCCCGCTGCCTGGCGCAGGGCCGGCAGGCGCTGGTGCTGGTACCGGAGATCGGCCTGACCCCGCAGATGCTGGCGCGCTTCCGCGGCCGCCTGGGCATCGCCGTGCACGCGCTGCATTCGGGACTGAACGACAACGAGCGCGCACGGGTGTGGG
The DNA here is from genome assembly GCA_002951995.1 of Stenotrophomonas acidaminiphila. Classification (NCBI taxonomy): domain Bacteria; kingdom Pseudomonadati; phylum Pseudomonadota; class Gammaproteobacteria; order Lysobacterales; family Lysobacteraceae; genus Stenotrophomonas; species Stenotrophomonas acidaminiphila. Next base: position 375,006 of record CP019797.1, on the reverse strand, counting down.
CGGCGGCCGCGCGCGGCCAGGCGCGGGTGATCGTCGGCACCCGCTCGGCGGTGTTCACGCCGCTGCCGCAGGCCGGGCTGCTGATCGTCGACGAGGAACACGACGGCAGCTACAAGCAGCAGGACGGCATCCGCTACCACGCCCGCGACTTCGCCCTGGTGCGCGGCAAGGCGCTGGACGTGCCGGTGGTGCTGGGCAGCGCCACGCCGTCGCTGGAATCGCTGCACAACGCGCGTGCCGGCCGCTACACCCACCTGCGCCTGCAGCAGCGCGCCGGCGACGCGCGACCGCCGGCGGTGCGGGTGTTCGACGTGCGCAAGCGGCCACTGCAGGACGGCCTCTCGCCGGAAGTGCTGGCCGGCATCGACCAGCACCTGCGTGCCGGCAACCAGGTACTGGTGTTCAAGAACCGGCGGGGTTACGCGCCGGTGCTGTTGTGCCACGACTGCGGCTGGACCGCGCCGTGCAGCCGCTGCAGCACGCCGTTGCACACCACCCCGATGACCGTGCATGGCGCCGGGCGCCGCCTGCAGTGCCACCATTGCGGCGCGCGCGCGCCGGTGCCGCTGGCCTGCCCGGACTGCGCCAGCCTGGCGCTGCAGCCGCAGGGCATCGGCACCGAGCGGCTGGAGGAGCGGCTGCTGCAGCTGTTCCCGGATTTCCCGGTGCTGCGCATCGACCGCGGCACCACCGCCCGCCGCGACGCGCTGGAACAGACCCTGGCCACCCTCGGCGCGCAACCCGGCATCCTGGTCGGCACCCAGATCCTGGCCAAGGGCCACGACCTGCCGCGGCTGACCCTGGTGGTGGTGGTGGGGATCGACGAAGGCCTGTTCTCGGCCGACTTCCGCGCCAGCGAGAAGCTGGCCCAGCAGTTGATCCAGGTCGCCGGCCGCGCCGGCCGCGCCGACCGCCCCGGCGAGGTCTGGCTGCAGACCCACCACCCGGACAACGCGTTGCTGCACACGCTGGTCAACGGCGGCTACCACGCCTTCGCCGATGCCGAACTGGCGCAGCGCGAAGCCGCCGGCTTCCCGCCGTTCGCGCATCTGGCGCTGATCCGCGCCGAGGCCAGGCAGGTGGAGCATGCCAATGCGTTCCTGGCCACGGTGAAACAGGCCGTTCCCGACGCCAGCCCGGTCGAATGCTACGGCCCGATGCCGGCGCCGATGCCGCGCCGCGCCGGTTTCCAGCGTACCCAGCTGCTGCTGTCGGCCACGCAGCGGCGTGCGCTGCACGGCCTGCTCGACACGCTGATGCCGCAGGTCTACCCGCTGCCGCAGGCACGGCGCGTGCGCTGGTCGCTGGACGTGGACCCGATGGACCTGTATTGACGGCGGCGCCCGGCCGCGCGCCGGGCATGCGATACCGGGTCAGCGCGCCGCGGCGGCCGGCACCGTGCGATAGAACCCGGCGATCCCGGCGATGAAATCCTGCGGGTCGGCACCGACCAGGTTGGTCAGCACGACCACCGCCAGGCCCTCGTCGGGATAGATGCGGAAGGCCGCGCGGGCGCCGCCCATGCTGGTCACTTCGCGATGCGGGGCGGCGCCGGCCACCGGCCAGCCGGCGGCCCAGTCGCCCAGGCCGCCATTGTTCAACCGCTCCGGCGCCCACATGCGCTCGCGCACACCCGCATCGAGCAGCCGCCCCTGCATCAGCCCCACCAGCCACTGCGCCAGTTCGTTGGCGGTGGTCTGGATCCCGCCGCCCGCCCACAGCCCGTGCGGCACGTCGTAGAACCAGTGCGACAGCCGCGCGGGCATGCCCGGCGCATCGCTCCGGCGCGGCAGGAAGCTGTACACGGTGGCCGCACCGGCGACCAGGTCGTAGCTGTCGCCGAAGCGCGAACGGCGCATCCGCAGCGGCGCGAACTGGTGTTCAGCGACGAACGCCGCGTACGGCATCGCGCCCTGCGCTTCGACGATCCGCGCCAGCAGCCCGTAGTTGGTCTGGTTGTAGGCGAAGCGCTCGCCCGGCGCGGCCTGCAGCGGCATCGCCGCCACCGCCTGCCACGCGTCCGGCTCCGCGCCGGTGCCGACCAGCCCCTGCGCGTCGACGATGTCCGGCAACCCGGAGGTATGCGCGAGCAGCTGGCGCACGCGGATCCCACGCCACGCCGGCGGCAGGTCCGCCAGGTAGGTCGAGATCGGCGCCTCCAGGTCGACGCGCCCGGCCTGCTCCAGCTGCATCACCGCCACGCCGGTGAAGGCCTTGGTCGCGGAGTTGATCGGGAACAGGGTCGTGGGTTCGACCGGCACGCGGTTCTCAACATTGGCCAGGCCGTGGCTTTCGGAGAACACCACGCGACCATCGCGGACCACCGCGACCTGCAGGCCCGGGATGCCCCGCGCCTTCATGGTCGCGCGGACGAAGTCGCGGGCGGCGGCATTGGCATCGGCCAGGGAAGCGGCGGTGGCCGGCGCGCCGGCCAGCAGGGCAAGTAGCGCCAGCAGCAACAGCCGGCAGAGCGTGGTCGACATCCAATGTCTCCAGGGTCGGGGATGGCCAATGCGCACCGACAGGTGCGCGATTGGAGGTTGGATGGCGGACAGGTGCAGAAAGGTTTAAAGCGACGCAACCGCAGCCGCCCTCTCCCCGCGGGGAGAGGGGGCCGGCGTGCGCTCACCAGGTGCGGCGCAGCGGATGCGCTTCGGTGTTGAACACCACGCCGTCGAAGTCCAGGGTCTCGGCGGGGGCGAACAGCAGGTAGTAGTACTTGAAGGTCTCGGCGAACAGGAAGCTCTCCATCGAGTCGTCCTTCTCCTTGCTGCGCACATCCTTCAGCGCCGAGAAGCCGTGTTCGGTGCGGGTGTATTTCACGAAGTCCTCGAAGAACTCCTTGCCCATGCCGCGGTAGCGCGCGTCGCCGGTGTAATGGTGCAGGTAGTAGGCCGACTCGACGATTTCCGGACGCAGCGCGTAACCCGGCGAGCGCACCTGCATCGCCGCGTAGTCCAGCGATTCCGGCTCGATGCCATGCAGCCGCCACATCTTCAGGTTGGACTCCTGCAGGCGCCTGGCGCGTTCCAGGTCGCCCCCAGCGCCAGCAGCCCCGGCATGAACGCATCCAGCGCGCCATAGGTGGTGGACGTACGCGCGCCGCTGTCCATGTCGGCGTGGCCGTACCACAGCTCGCCGTCGCGCACCTCGTCGGCCAGGTACCGGTTGAGCGGGCCGATGCTGTCCTCCCACATGCGCTTGCAGTCCTCATCGCCGAACAGCTTCCAGCACTTGAGCAGGTACTCGTAGTAGGAGTCGATGCCGCCGGCGATCGAGGCGTCCTTGTTGGTCCACTCACCGGTCTCGACATTGATGTTCAGCCCGACCAGGCCGATCTTCGAGCGGCGCTTGTAGGTTTCCACCAGCGCGCGCTTGGCCTTGTCGTAGTACGCCTGCTTGCCGGTGAGCCTGGCCAGGGTGCCGAACTCCAGCAGCAGGGTGCCGGTTTCGGCCGGGTTGCTGATCGTGCCGCGGGTCTTGCCGGTGCGCAGGTTGACGTGGGTGTACGGCAGGCCGGTGGGGCTGTCGAACACCGGCGACAGCCGCGTGCCGAGGTCGTCGGCGAGCTTGAGCAGGCGCGCGTCGTTGGTCATCTGGTAGGCCGACAGCAGGCCACCGAGCAGGCGGATGGTGACCTCGAAGTTCTGCACTTCGATGTCCTGGTCGAACGACAGCTGGCCGACGATCAGTTCGCGCGCCTCGTTGGCCTCCTTGTCCAGGCCCAGCAGCAGCAGCGTGTCCAGCGCGTCGACCGGCGACATCAGCAGCGGCGCCGGGTACCAGTCGCGCGGCTGCGCGCTGATCGGCTTCAGGTCGTCGTGGCCCCTGGCGTACTGCATGTAGCCCTGCCAGGCATGGCGGGTGGCCTCGCGCACCTGCTCGGCCATGCGTGCGGCCTCGGCGGCGTCGACCGCCGGCACGTCGGCGGTGGCGGCCGGGGTGGCGGTGGTCGCCGCATCGGCCGGCGCGGCGGCGGGCGGCGACGGGCTGCAGGCGGACAGCGCCAGCAGCAGGGCGGCGGCCAGGGGGGCGTTGCGCAGGGCTCGGTTCATCATCGGGTCCTCGGGGTGGAAGCGGGGTCGTGCGGGGAAGTGGAAGCGGCGTGCAGGGTGTCGCCCAGGGTGCGCACGCGCAGCGCGGCGCGCAGTGCGTCGAGACGGGCGTCGGCGTCCACGCGCAGCTCGCGGGTTTCGCCCGGCAGCAGGTCGAAGGCGTTGTCGTCCACGCGGGCGCCGGTGTCGCCGAAATCGACCCACACCGCGCGCACCAGGCCATCGGCGTGCAGTCGCAGGCGATAGTCGCCGCCGTCGGCAACCAGCTCGGCGCGCAGCTGGCCGGCGGCCAGCGCCTGTTCCCTGGCCGGCACGAAATGCACCAGCCGCCGCGCGACCACCTCGCCGTCGCGCAGCAGCTCGAACGCCGCCACGCTGCGTGCCGGGTCGTGGCCCTTGAGCAGGTCGGCATCGACCAGATCGGCCACCGCGGTCGCGGCCATCGGCGCCAGGGTGATGGTTTCCTGCTGGCGCGCGAACTCGCCACCGGCCACGTCCATGACCCGCACGCGCCACTGCGCGGTGAGCGGCTGGCGGCCATCGTTGAGCAGGCGGAAGCGGGTGACGCCGTCCTCGTCGCGCAGCGCCGCCACGGCCACCTCGGCGAAGAAGCGGCGCGCGTGGTAATGCAGCGCCTTCCAGTGGCCGAAGTAATCCAGGCTCGACCATGACGCGCCCGGCCACACGTCGTTGAGCTGCCAGTACAGCGAGCCCATCGTGTACGGCCGCGAGGCGCGGTGGTGCAGCGCCGCCAGTTCAATGCCCTCGGCCTGCATCACCTGGCTGAGGTAGATGAAATCGGCGAACGAGGCCGGCGTGCCGTACTCGCGCTCGATGTAGTGCAGCAGGCGTTCGTTGCCCTGGCCGGCCATGAACTTCTGGTGGGCAAGGATCACCGGCCCGTCGATGCGCTGCTCGTCGGGCGTGGCAAATGCGTCCACCGTGGACAGCTGCGGCCACGCCTGCAGGCCGTACTCGGACATGAAGCGCGGCGTCTCGCGCAGGTAGGCGGTCGTCGGCAGCGCCGGGCCGCCCCACACATCCCAGTAGTGCTTGTCGCCGCGCCGGGAGTCGTTGGCCTTGGCGTCCAGGTCGTTGCCCGGGGAGCTGGACCAGTAGGGCACGCCCAGCGCCTCCTCGGCCACCACCTGGCGCAGGTCGTTGCCGAACAGGTCCACGTAGCCCTGCCACACCTTGGCCGCGAACCCGGGGTCGGCGGCGGCCAGCGCCTTGCCGTGCCCCCAGTCCTTCCACGCGGTTTCCTCTTCGTTGTTGCCGCACCACAGCACGATGCTCGGGTGGTGGCGCAGGCGGCGGATGTTGTCGCGCGCCTCGGCCACCACGTTGGTGCGGAACCCCGGGTCGTAGCCGGGCTGCATGCCGCCACCGAACATGAAGTCCTGCCACACCAGCAGCCCCAGTTCGTCGGTGATGTCGAAGAAGTCGTCGCTCTCGTAGTAGCCGCCACCCCAGTTGCGCAGCATGTTCATGTTGGCGTCGCGCGCGGCCTGCAGGTCGCGGCGCAGACGCTCGCGGGTGACCCGCGCCGGGAACGATTCGAACGGAATGACGTTGGCGCCCTTGGCGAACACCGGCACACCGTTGATGACGAAGGCGAAGCCCTGGCCGCCATCGGCGTCCGCCTCGCGGCGCAGTTCCACCGTGCGCAGGCCGGTGCGCCGCAGCGCTTCGCGCGCCGGATCGCCACCGCCATCGATGCGCGCCTGCACGGTGTAGCGGTCCTGTGCGCCATAGCCCACCGGCCACCAGCGCCGCGGCTGCGCGATCTCCAGCGGCAGTTGCACCGTGTTCTGGCCGGGATGCAGGGTGACTTCGCGTTCGAGGCTGGCGACGCGGCGCCCGTCGGGGTCGAGCACATCCACTGCGACGCTGGCCTTGCCGGTCGTGGCGCCCCGCTCCACCTGCAGCAGCACACCCAGGCGCGCGCGCTGGTCATCCAGCGCGTCGGTGCGCACGGCCAGGTCGGTGATGCGGTGCTGGTCCCAGCTGTCCAGGTGCACTGGCCGCCATACGCCGGCGGTGACGTAGCGCGGGCCCCAGTCCCAGCCGAAGTGGTAGGCCGGCTTGCGCGCGAAGTTGCCGACCATGGCGTCCTTGGGCTCGTCGCCATAGGGCGAGGGATAGTTGCCGGCGATCTTGTGCGGCATCGCCTGCACCCGCGGCAGCAGGGTGCGGATCGGCGAGCGGAACACGACGCGCAGCTCGTTGTCCTGCGCGCGCAGGCGCCCGTCGACGCGCGCGCGCCAGGTGCGGTGCGCGTTGTCGGCCTTCAGCAGCGGCTGGCCGTTGAGGCTGACCTCGGCGAAGGTGTCCAGGCCGTCGAAGCGCAGTTCGGCATGGCGGCGCGCCAGCGTGGCCGCGTCGACGTCGAAACGCGCGCGGTATTCCCAGTCGGCCAGGCCGATCCACTGCAGCCCGGCCTCGGCCGCGCCCACGTAGGGATCGCCGATCACGCCGGCCGTCTGCAGGTCGTCATGCACGCTGCCCGGCACCTGCGCCGGGCGCCAGGTATCGAGCCCGGGGTGCGCCGGCAGCTGCGCATCGCCCGGCAACAGGCGGAAGCTCCACTGCGCCTGCAGCGGCGCGGCCGCGGCGATGCCGGCGAAGGCACACAGCAGGCACGGCAGCAGCACGCGCCAGATCCTTGCCAACTGGACTTGCATCGATCCAAAACCGAATGTCGCCTGGCGCATGCCTGCCTCCCGTCGTCGCCGTCGCGGATGTCGCCGGGCCTCAGCCCGGCATGCCCTCGCGCACCACATTCAACACTTCGTGGCAGGCGCCCATGGTGTGGTAATCGGTCTTGCCGGCCGGGCTCTTCTCGTCGTCGTACTTGCGGTTGTCGGCGTCGAGGATGCGGAACCAGGCGCCATGGGTGTGGTCGACGAAGTGCTCCCACGAATACGCCCACAGCTTCCCGTACCACTGCCAGTACGCGTCGTCACCGGTGCGCCGGGCGAGCAGCGCGGCGGCGGCCAGCGATTCGGCCTGCACCCAGAAGTACTTGTCGTCATCACAGATATCCGCCGGTCCCTCCGCAGCAGCCCCGGCATCCACGGCCGGACGCGCCGATGCTTGCGCTTCGTTCAGCGCCTGCTGCAGCCCGGCCGGTGCGAAGCCGTAGTACAGGCCGCCACGCGTGGCGTCCCACGAACGGGTGACGGCGCTGTCGAACAGGTGGCGCGCGGTCGGCAGCAGCCAGTCGGCCTCGACGTGGCGGTCCAGGATCATCAGCAGCTTGGCCCACTCGGTCTGGTGGCCGGGCTGGAAGCCCCAGGGGCGGAACAGGTGCTTCGGGTTGTCGAGGTTGTAGTGCCAGTCGACGTTCCAGTCGGCGTCGTAGTGCTCCCACACCAGCCCGCCGGCCTTGGCCGCCTGGCGGCGGGTCATGTTGTCGGCCAGCTGCAGCGCGCGCTCCAGGTAGCGGCGCTCGCCGCTGGCCTCGAAGGCGGCCAGCATCGCCTCGCACATGTGCATGTTGGCGTTCTGGCCGCGGTAGCCGGTGAAGTTCCAGTGCGCGTCGGCCTCGTCGCGGTACAGGCCGTGCCGCGGCTCCCAGAAGTGCGTTTCCAGCAGCTGCCAGGTTTCGTCCATCCACTGCCGGCCCTGCTCGATGCCGGCCTTGAGCGCGCAGCTGTAGGCCAGCAGCACGAAGGCCACGCCGTAGCAGTGGTTCATGTCGTCCTCGACCGTGCCGTCGCGCAGGGTCCAGGCGTAGCCGCCGGTGGCCGGATTGCGGTGCACGTTGCGCAGGTAATCCACGCCGTGCTTCACCGCGGCCAGGTACTCGGGGTTGCCGAACTCGCGGTAGGCCATGGCGTAGTTGAAGACGAAGCGGGTGCTGCTGACCAGGTGGCGGTGGCGGGCGTCGTAAACGCTGCCATCGTCCTTGAAGTAGTGGAAGAAGCCGCCGGCCGGGTCGATGCAGCGCGGGTGGTAGAACGCCATGGTGTCGGCGATGTGCGCGCGCAGGAAGGCCGGGGAACGGAAATCGGGAGCGGGAGTGTTCATGCGATGGCGTCCTGTTGCTGCAGCAGCTGCTGCACTTCTTCGAGTTCGGGCATGGCGGCGAAGGCGCCCTTGCGGGTGACCGCCAGCGCGCCCACCGCCGCGGCGAAACGCAGGGTGGCGGTGATGGCATCGTGGTCGTGGCAGAACGCGTCGAATGCGGCGCCGGTACCGCCGCGTTCGGCCAGGCCGTACAGCACGCCGCCGACGAAGGCGTCGCCGGCCGCGGTGGTGTCCACGACGGGCACGCGAAAGCTGGGCACCTGGCCCTGGGCCTCGCGGGTCAACCAGCGCAGTGGCGCGGCGCCATCGGTGACGATCACCCAGCGCGCCTGCGCGCCGAGCAGGCGCCGCAGTACCCGCGCCTCGCCGTCCTCGCCGAACGGGGCCGCCAGGTAGTCCAGTTCCTCGCGCGAAAGCTTGACCAGGTCGGCGCGCTCCAGCGCCTGCCACAGCCACGGCGTCGGGTCGACCGCGGCGGGCCACAGCGCCGGACGCAGGTTGAGGTCGAGGCTGACCACCGCGCCGGCGGCGCGCGCGCGGTCCATGCCGGTGAAGGTGGCCGCGGCGATATCCGGCTCGGTCAGGCTGTTGGAACAGACGTGGAAGCAGCCGGTGCCGTCGAAGCAGGCCGGGTGGAAATGCCCGGCACGGAACAGCAGGTCCGCGGCCGGCGGCCGGTAGAAGCTGAAGCTGCGTTCGCCGTCCGCGTCCAGCGCGACGAACGCCAGCGCGGTCTTGGCCGCATCGGTGCGTACGATGCAGTCGGTGAGCACGCCGGCCTCGGCCAGGCTCTCGGCAAGGAAGTCGCCGAACATGTCGCGGCCGAGCATGCCGGCGAAATAACTGCGTGCGCCCAGCCGCGCCGCCGCCACCGCGACGTTGGCCGGCGCCCCGCCGGCATACTGCAGGAACGCGCGCGGGGTCTCCGGCGTGGCCGGCGGCTGCGCCAGTAGATCGATCAAAATTTCACCGAAACAAACAATCTTGCCCATCTGGCCTCAGCCTCCCTGGCCGCTGGCGGCCCGCGGTCGCGAACCGACCAGGCCGTAGAAAATGATGTAGAGGTAACACGCCACCGGCAGCACGAAACTCAGGTGCAGGCCGATGCGGTCGGCCAGCACGCCCTGCAGCAGGGGAATCACCGCGCCGCCGACGATGGCCATGATCAGCAGGCTCGAGGCCTTGTTGGTCAGCGGCCCCAGGCGCTCGATGGCCAGCGAGAAGATGGTCGGGAACATGATCGAGTTGAACAGCCCGGTGGCGACGATGCCGTACACCGCGACCTCGCCGCTGGCGGCCAGGATCACGCCCAGCAGCACCACGTTGGCCAGGGCGAACACGGCCAGCAGGCGCCGCGGCGGGTACTGCACCAGCAACCACGAACCGGCGAACCGCCCGACCATGGCGCAGCCCCAGTACGCGGACACGTAGTGGGTGGCGCGCTGCTCGCTCATGCCGCCGATCTCCGGCAACGCCAGATAGTTCACCATCAGGCTGCCGATGGACACTTCGGCGCCGACATAGAAGAAGATCGCCAGCACCCCGAACAGCACGTGCGGGTGCCGCAGCGCATCGAGCAGGGTGTGGTGGCCGCTGTCGGCCTTCTCGGTGGCCTCGGTCAGGCTGGGCAGGCGGAACAGGCAGACGAACACCGCCAGCAGCGCCAGCGCGATGGCCAGGCCGACGTAGGGCCCCTGCACCGACTGCGCTTCGGCGGCGCGGTAGGCGATCTGCTCGGCCGCCGGCAGCGCGTCGATCTGCTCGCTGCTCTTGACCGTCGTGCTCAGGATCAGCAGGCCGCCGAACAAGGGCGCCAGGGTGGTACCCAGCGAATTCAACGCCTGCGCCAGGGTCAGCCGGCTGGAGGCGGTCTGTTCCGGCCCCAGCAGCGCCACGTACGGGTTGGCCGCCACCTGCAGCACGGTGATGCCGGTGGCCAGCACGAACAGCGAGGCCAGGAACGCTTCGTAGGTGCGCAGCGCCGCCGACGGCCAGAAGCCGAGCGCGCCGATGGCGGCGATCAGCAGGCCGGCGATGATGCCTTTCTTGTAGCCCAGGTGCGCGACCAGCCGGCCAGCGGGCAGCGACATCAGGAAGTACGCGCCGAAGAACGTGAACTGCACCAGCATCGCCCGCGTGTAGTTCAGCTCGAACACCGCCTTCAGGTGCGGGATCAGCACGTCATTGAGGCTGGTCAGGAAGCCCCACATGAAGAACAGCGTGGTGGCTACCGCCAGCGCGACCCGGGGCGTGACCACCGGGGTGGACGTCGTGGGCGTTGACAGGGGCGTGGACGGTATCGGCATGGCGCGCCTCGGGGTGCGGGGTCGGAAGGAATCAGATGGGGCGCGCGGCACTGCTTTCGCGGATGCGCAGCTGCACCGGCGCGACCGTGCGCATCGGCGGCGCATCCGGGTCGTCCAGCCGCTGCAGCAGCAGCGCGGCGGCCTGGCGCCCACGCTCGCGCGGGTCGGCGGTCAGCGTGGTCAGCGGCGGCACCGCCACCGCGGCCTCGGAAATGTCGTCGAAGCCGGTGACGGCGAAATCACCGCCGGGGCGGATGCCGCGCGAGGTCAGGCCCAGCATCAGGCCCAGTGCGACGGTGTCGTTGTAGCAGACCGCGGCACTGGGGCGCTGGCCGTCGGCGAACAGCTCGCCGGTGCGCGCGGCCGCTTCCAGGCGGTTGGGCGCCGACTCGATCATCCATTGCGGGCGTGCCTGCAGGCCGGCCTCGGCCAATGCCTGCTGGTAGCCGGCGCGGCGCTGGTGGCAGGAGCTGGACGCGGCGTGCCCGCCGAAGAAGGCGATGTCGCGATGCCCGCGCTCGATCAGGTGGCGGGTGGCCAGGTAGGCGCCCTGCTGGTTGTCCATGGTCAGGAAATCCCAGTCGGCGCCGGGCAGTTCGCGGTTGAACAACAGCACGTTGGCGTGGCTGCCGAGCACCTGCCGCAGCTGCGCCGCGTCGCTGCCTTCGGCCGGCGACAGGATGAAGCCGGTCGGGGTGTGCTCCATCAGCGTGCTCAGCACCGCCTGCTGCCGCTCCGGCGACTCGCCCGTGCTGCCGAGCAGGGTCACGTAGCCCTTGCCGCCCAGGGCCTCGTCCACGCCGGATGCGAACTCGGCGAAGAACGGGTTGGACAGGTCGTTGATCACCAGCGCGATCGACGACGAGGTGCGCCGCCGCAGGTTGGCCGCGGTGCGGTTGTACACGTAGCGTTGGCGGCGCAGTTCGGCCTCGACCCGGGCGCGGGTATCGACGTTGACCAGCGGGCTGCCACGCAGCACCAGCGACACGGTCGCGCGCGACACGCCCACGGCCTGGGCGATGTCGGTCACGGTGACCGCGCGCTTGCCGGTCCGGCGCGTGGATTTTCCGGCGGTGGAGGTGTCGTTGCTCATCGTCGCTCGCAGGTGGGCATGAACGTCACAGCTTAAAAGCGGCCAATGACGAAGTGGGAACCGGGATCAGTCCCCGTGGCCCGGCACATCGCCCGGGTCGTCGCCGCCTCGTCCGCAGGGCGCCGGCTCATCGCATGGCGCTGCCCGGGGTGGCGCACCAGGACACCGGCAGGTCCGCCACGTCCGTGCCCCAGCCCTGCTCCGGCGCCTGCGCGGCCAGCGTGTAGCGGATCGTGCCGCCCGCGCGCAGCCGCGCCCAGTCCAGCCACACCGCATGCTGCGGCCTGCCATCCACCTGCACGGCCTGGATGTACTGCAGGCTGCGGCCGTCGGCGCCCGGTGCCTGCAGGCGCAGGGTGTGGCCGTTGCCCAGCGCGATCTCGGCGCTGGAAAAGCGCGGCGCGTGCAGCAGGAACTGGCCGCTGCCCGGCACCGCCGGGTACAGGCCCAGCGCACTGAACAGGTACCACGCCGACATCGTGCCCAGGTCGTCGTTGCCGGTGACGCCGTTGGGCGCGTTGGTGAACAGCTGCTGCGCGGCGCGCACCACGGTGGCGGTCTTCCACGGCTGGCCGATCAGCGTGTACATCCACGGCGCATGCAGGTCCGGTTCGTTGTTCGGGTTGTAGCGGTACTGGTTGTAGTAGCTGTACGGGCCGACCACCCATTCCTTGCGTGCGGCGGTCAGCGGCGCCTGCACCAGCGCGTCGTAGGCGAAGAACGCATCCAGGCGGCGCCCGGCCTGTTCGCGGCCGTGCATCGCCGCCACCAGCCCCGGCACGTCCTGCTGCACCAGCCACTGGTACTGCCAGGCGGTGCCCTCATGGAAGCCATGCTGCGAGCGCGGGCTGTAGTGGCCATCGGCCGGCGTGTACCACGCGCCGTTCTCGTCGCGCGGGCGCGGGAAGCCGCTGAAGCCGGTCTCCGCATCGCGCACCTGCGGGTCCCATACCTTGTGCCAGTTGCGGCCGCGCTCGCGCAGCGCCGCCGCGTCGTCGGCATGGCCCAGGCCATCGGCCATCTGCGACAACGCGCAGTCGGCCAGCGCGTACTCCAGCGTGGCCGAACCGCCGTGGTGCGGGTCCACGTCCATGCCCTTGGACGGGAACGCGCGGTCATAGGCGACGAAGCCGTCGCGCAGGTAGCGGGCGTTGCCGGAGCGGCCGGCCGCGCGTGAGTTCAGCGGCGGCATGCCGAAGGCATTGCGGCGCAGCGCCGCCCAGGCCTCGGCTTCGCGGCCCGCCAGCGCGCCGAAGCGCCACAGGTCCACCAGGAACGGCGTGACCGGGTCGCCGGTCATGACGTTGGTCTCGAAGCTGGCGTAACCCCAACGCGGCAGCCAGCCGCCCTGGGCGTCGATCGCCAGCAGGGTGCGGCCGATGTCGCGGGCCACGTCGGGCCGGGTCAGCGCCAGCCACTGGTTCTGCGCGCGGTAGGTATCCCACAGCGAGAAGTACTCGTAGTAGGTCCAGCCATCGGCGCGGTGGATCGCGTCGTCGTAACCGCGGTAGCGGCCATCGGCGTCGCTGCCGGTCATCGGCTGCAGCAGCGCGTGGTACAGCGCGGTGTAGAGCACCGTGCGGTCATCGCGGCTGCCGCCCTGCACGCGCACCGCATCCAGCTGTTCGCGCCAGCCCTGCTGCGACAGCGCGCGCATGCGCTCGAAGCCGAGCAGGCGGCCGTCCTGCATGCCATCGGCACGCAGGTTGGTGCGCGCACCGTCGGCATCGACGTGCGAGATCGCGCTGGTCGCGGTGACGACACGGCCGTCGGCCAGATCGAAGCTCAGCCACGCACCATTGGGCTTGAGCTCGCCCTCCATGCTGTGGCGTGCGCCGGGCAGGCCGCCCTGTTCGCCCCAGGTGCCGTGCGCCTTGAACGGGCGGTCGAACTCGATACGGAACCAGGTGGTGTACTGGTGGCCACCGCAGAAACTGCGGGTCACCAGCTTGCCTTCCACGGCGCGGTCGCCGACCACGTCGATGACGCTGCCGATCACCGAATGGCGCTCGTTGGCCTGGCCCACGTTGACCAGCACATGGCCCTCGGCGCCGGTGGCGAAGGTATAGCGCTCGCTCGCGGCGCGGGTGCGCGCGGTGGCTTCCACGTCGATGCCGCCGTAGTCGGTCAGGCGCACCCGGTAGTAGCCGGCCTGCCCCACTTCGCCGGCATGGCTGTAGGCCGATGCGTAGCGCTTGTGGTCGAAGGCCTTGGCGTCGGTGGTGTCGAAATCGCCGCCGGGGCCGATGCTGCCGGTGACCGGCAGCACCGATACCTGCCCGCCCTGCTCCCAGCAGCCGGCACCGGACAGGAAGGAATGGCCGAATCCGCGGATCTTCTCGTCGTCGTAGCGCCAGCCGGCGTAATGGCTGCCGATCGGGCTGACCTGGATCAGGCCGAACGGTGCCGACGCACCGGGGAAGGTGTTGCCGTCGTCCTTGCTGCCGATGAAGGTGTTGACCTCGCGCTCCAGCGCGGGCGGCGCGGCCGCCAGCGACGGAACCCAGGCCAGGGCCAGCAGGCAGGCGAGCCCGGCGGCGGAACCCTTGCGGGGGGCGGTGGACGGCGATCGGCGCATGCGGTGGTTCCTCAGGGTCGATGTCGGTGGGTGGAAAAGGGGGTCCGGCCGAAGCCGGACCGGTGATACCCGGCCATCCCGAGCGGGATGGGGAGAGGAGCCGGGATCAGAAAGCGGCAGGGCGACGCGCGGCCCGCCCTGCCGGGAGTGACGGCGCGGCCAGGGCCAACGGGTGATTCGATCCGGTCATGGCGTTCTCCCCTGCGACCCGCGGGTGCAGCGCTGCGGAAACAGCCCACAGCCGGCATTCGCGGGATCTTCCATCGGTCCAAACGGGACCTGCGTTGAATTTAGATCGATTCAAGTAAACCACGGCCCTTTGCCGGACCGCATTCTGCGGCGCACCATCGCCGCCCCCGCAGGTCACCTGCCCGGCCCCGGCGGCGACGTCGGGCGCGCCCTGAACGTCTCCCCCTAGCCCGTTCACGGCCGGCGGCGCCAGATGCGGGCAGGCGCCCCCGTGGCAGGGGGCCGCCAGCCCGCGGACCCGCCGCGTCTTATTGCGCAGCAACATGCAGCGGGGAGGGCGCTGTGCTAAAAAACCCGCGTCATTTGTTTAGATCGATCCAAATAGAGATCGACTGGCAATTGCCTGCGACAAGGGAAAACGGACCGGGTCCGTCACTCGATCCATGCACGAAACGCCCCCGGCGCGCCGGGGATGCGTGGCTTCAGAAATTAGATCGATTCAAGTCCTTTCGTACCAGAAGCGGATCCAAATCCAGGAGAGGGAGAGAGTGGAATGAAACAGACATCACGCATGCACGCCCGCAGTTCGCTGTCCGGTGCCATCGCCATCGCATTGGCCGCCGCGGCGCTGCCGGTGAGCGCCATTGCCCAGCAGGCAGCCACGCCGGCCCCGGATGCCACCACGCTGGATGCGGTCACCGTCACCGGTTACCGCTATGCCATCGAGAAGAGCCTGCAGCAGAAGCGCGACGCCAACGCGGTGGTCGAAGTCATCACCGCCGAGGACGTCGGCAAGTTCCCCGACAAGAACGTGGCCGACGCGCTGCAGCGCGTGCCGGGCGTGATCATCACCCGCAGCGGCGGCGAGGGTAAGAACGTCAGCGTGCGCGGACTGGCCGCCGACCTGACCCTGACGCAACTGAACGGCAACTACGTCGCCAGCTCGGAAACCAACAACGAAGCCTCGCGCTCGTTCAACTACACCCTTCTGCCATCCAACATGCTGTCGGCCGCCGAGCTGTACAAGACGCCGGAGGCACGCCTGGACGAAGGCGGCATCGGCGGCACGGTGATCCTGCGTACCCGTCGCCCGCTGGACATGGAATCCAACACCGGCTTCGCCAGCATCGAGGGCACCTCTTCGGACACCAGCAGCGGTGTCGACCCGCAGGCCTCGGCGCTGTACTCCTGGCACAGCAAGGACGAGCGCTTCGGGTTGCTGGTCGGTGCCACCAGGCAGAACCGCACCAACCGCAGCATGGATGTCACCACCGAGGACTGGCAGTGGTACAGCGATCGCCTCGATGCCAACGGCAACATCAGCCATGACTATGTCTGGAACGAGGCAGGCACCACCCGCAACCCGCCTGTCGACGCGCATGGCAACCCGATGAAGGGTGTGTCGCAGTTCTGGGGCCGCTCCGGCATCTATGACCAGAACGGCCACCACTACTCCGGTTTCTCGATGCCGACCTCGGTCAACTTCGCGGTGAAGGACGAGAAGCGCGAACGCACCGGTGGCCAGCTGACCTTGCAGTTCAAGCCGGTCGACAACGTCACCATGACCGCGAACTACTTCCGCTTCGAGCTGCAGGGCAACTACACCCAGAACATGCTCAAGATTCCGGAATGGAACCTGGCGCGCGTGGCCGGTGACGGCAACTGGGAAGGCGGCCGCCTGCTCAACGGCTTCACCATGGACCCGAGCGGCACCATCGTCACTGGCGCCGAGTACGAAAAGCTCGCCGGCAAGACCTACATCTGCAGCGAGGGCGAGGCCGCCGCCGCGGGCCTGCCAGGCGGTGGCTGGGGTCCGGATGACTGCACCATCCCCACTCCGCAGCTGACCGGCACCTACAGCCGCGAGAAGGCCTTGTCGCAGACTGCCGACCTGAGCGTGGACTGGGATATCAGCCCGCTGTGGAAGGCCAGCTTCGCCGGCGGCCGCACCTGGTCCGAGGGCGGCCCGTCGATGAGCTTCCGCATGTCAGCCAAGCCCCGCCGCAAAGTCGGCAACAGTTGGGAAGCCGGCAATCTGTACAGCGCGTGGGATCTCACCGGAACGCCGACCGCGACCTTCTCGCCCGATCTGCAGCAGAAGCTGATGGCCGGTGTCGCCGAGATCGACACGGGCTCGACCGACTCGTCGTGGATGCAGACCAGCATCGAGCAGAACCACTTCCAGGCCGATTTCACCAAGCTGTTCGAAGCCGGCGTGCTGGACTCGATCCAGTTCGGCGCCAAGTACAACGACACCGACGTGCACCGCAACACCGGCAATACCTACTGGGTGTGCCAGGGCGCCGACCCAGGCGATTACAGCAAGCGCTACCAGGCAGGCTGTGATTCCACCGCGGGCATCGCGCAGCCGGGCTTCTTCCTGTCGCAACCGCTGGGCAACATCGCCGGTGGCTTCAACGCCAACCTGTTCCCGGGCATCAACTACCCGGCCTACATCGATTACCTCAACAGCACCTACGGCCCGGCACAGAACCGCCGTGAGGACGATTTCGTCTACAACGTCGGCGAGAAGGTCTACTCCGGCTACTTCCAGGCCAACTTCCGCACCGAGCGCCTGCGCGGCAACATCGGCGTGCGCGTGGCACGCACCAGGCAGCATGCGGAATCGAGCGATTCGGTCGAGCGCTTCATCGACTACTTCGCCGACAACGCCGCCGGCAATCCCATGGCCTGTACGGATCCCGCCGCCGCGGCGCTGCTGGGCTCGAACACCGGCTATGGCTGCGAAAGCGGCTTCGTGCGCCTGCCCGACGCCATGGCCCGCGAAAAGACCTACGAGCTTGCGGCGCTGGACAAGACCTATACCGACATCCTGCCAAGCTTCAACATCGCCTGGGACATCACTGACAGCCTGGTGCTGCGTGGTGCGGCATCCAAGGTCATCGCCCGCCCGCGTTACACCAGCATCGCCTATCCGGGTGGCCTGAGCTTCTACAGCCAGGAATACAGCAACGACCGTGTCGTTGCCGGCGGCGCGGTCAACCCCGGCTGGTACGGTTCAGGCAGCAACAAGGGCCTGGATCCGTTCGAGGCCACCCAGTACGACCTGAGCCTGGAGTGGTACTTCAAGCCCGGCGCGGTGGCCGGCATCGGTCTGTTCCGCAAGGACGTGAAGAACTTCACCATCGGCGTCGAACGCGACATGCAGATGAATGTCGGCGGGCAGATGGTCACAGTGCAGAACTACAAGACCGATGCCAATGGTCGTGACGCGGTGTCGCAGGGTGTGGAGCTGTATGGCCAGTACACCTTCGACTTCGGCCTGGGTTTCCAGGCCAACTACACCTATAACGACACCAACATGGCCTCGGTCGAGATCAACGGCGAAAGCATCGGCGCCTCGCCGCTGGTCGGCAGCGCCAGGAACCAGGCCAACTTCACCGTGTTCTACGAGAATGCCCGCTTCCTGGCACGCGCCTCGTACAACCGTCGCGGCGAGGTGGTTGGCGACCTGAGCAACGGCTTCAATATCTATACCGAGCCGTACGATCAGTTGGACCTCAACACGGCTTTCAACATCCGCGAGGATCTGACCCTGACCGCCTCCGTACTGAACGCCACCAAGTCCGAGCAGCGCGCGCACCTGGGCAATGACACCAAGGCCCGCTTCTACTCCAATGGCTACAGTGGTCGCCAGCTGTATCTCGGCCTGACCTGGAAGTTCTGATCCCTGCCTTCCGGGCACCGACGACGACAGCCGCGCTGGTACAGGCGGCTGTCGCTGTTTGCAGCGCTTGTAGATGCGGGGCTCGCCCCGCATGGGTTTCACCGGAAACGCCCCGTGCGGGGCAATGCCCGCACCGGCGGACTCCCTGCGTGGATGCGGGGCCTGCCGCGCGTCTGCGGTATTCCGGCAGTTCTCAGGTCAGCGGCGTCATCACGCCCTTGCGATAGGCCGGACGCTGCTGCAGGCGCGCGTACCAGCCGGCCAGGTGCGGCAGCTCCGGGCGCTGCACCGGCATCTCGAACCAGGCATACGCGAACGCGCCGAGCGGGATGTCGCCCATCGCAAACGTCTCCCCGGACAGCCACGGTTGCCGCGACAGCTCGGCGTCGGCCAGCGCCAGCAGCTCCCCACAACGCACCAGCGCGGCGTCGATGCGCGCCGCGTCGCGGTTGGCCGGTGCGGTGCGCACCACGCCCCAGAACAGATCGCGGAAAGCCACGGCGAAGCTGGAGATGGTCCAGTCCATCCACTTCTCGCTCTGCGCGCGCCGCGCCGGATCCTCGGGGTACAGCGTACCCAGCGCGTAGCGCGCCGACAGGTAGCGGACGATGGCGTTGGATTCCCACACCGGCAGGCCATGGTCCTCGATCACCGGTACCAGCCCGTTGGGATTCATCTGCCGGTACTCCGGCGTCTGCGTGCCGCCGAAGGCGCCGCCGACCTCGATCGATTCATACGGCAGGCCGATCTCCTCGGCGCACCACAGCACCTTGCGCACATTGCTGGAATTGTGGCGTCCCCAGATCTTCAGCATTGCGGTTCCCGTCATGGCCGATGCCAGGCGCGCACGATACGCCAGCCCACGTCATGATGGCGTCCGCAGCGGTGCGCCATCAGCCCGCGCCCGGCTTGCCGGCCTTGGGCGCGGCCTTGCGCGGCAGCGCGCGCACGTAGGACGACTTGCCGTCCTTCTTCAGCTCGAACAGGCCGATCGCCGCGAGCAGGTCGGAGAGCTTGCCGTACCCGTAGTTGCGCGGATCGAACGAGGCCTGGTTGCCGATCTGGCTGCCCACCGGCCCCAGGTGCGCCCAGCCATCCTCGCCCTCGGCCGCGGTCACCGCGCGGCGCAGCATCTTCACCAGCCGCGTGTCGCCGCGCAGCTCCGCGCCGCTCTTGCGCGGGCGCGCCTCCTCGGCCGCGTCCGGGCCCACTTCCGGGGTACTGGGGTGCGGCTGCCCCAGCGCCTCGAGGTAGGTGAACTGCGAGCAGGCGTTGACGAACGGATCGGGCGTCTTCTTCTCGCCGAAGCCATATACCTTGACCCCGTCGGTCAGCAGCCGCATCACCAGCGGGGTGAAATCGGCATCGCTGGAGACGATGGCGAAGCCATCCAGGTTGCGCGCGTAGAGCAGGTCCATCGCATCGATCACCATCGCCATGTCCGAGGCGTTCTTGCCCTTGGAATAGGCGAACTGCTGGATCGGCCGGATCGCGTACTCGTGCAGCACCGACTCCCAGCCCTTCAGCCGCGGGCTCTTCCAGTTGCCATAGGCGCGGCGCACGTTGGCCACGCCGAAGCGCGCCACCTCGGACAGTACTTCGTCGATCTTCGCCGCGGGCGCGTTGTCGGCGTCGATCAGCAGGGCGATGCGCTTCTCCGGATCGGACACGGCGTTGTCTCCATGGCGGTCGATTGGCCCCAGTATCGACCATCGACATGCGCGCGCGCACCTCGTGCGAAGATGGAAGCCGGTTGTCACGCTCTCCAGCCGGCCGCGCCCGGCCCCCACCGGAGTAACGCATGCCCACGACCGCCCTCCCCGGCTGCTGATCATCGGCGGCGGCTTCGCCGGCCTCTGGGCCACACGCGCCCTGGCCACCGCGAAACTGCGCATCACCCTGGTCGACCGCCGCAACCATCACCTGTTCCAGCCGCTGCTGTACCAGGTGGCGACCGCCGGCCTGTCGGCCCCGGACATCGCCGCGCCACTGCGGCACATCCTCGGCCGCCAGCGCAACGTCGAAGTACGGCTGGGCGAAGTGGAGGCGATCGACAAGCAGCACCGCCTGGTGCGGCTGCGCGACGGCGGCACACTCGACTACGACCTGCTGCTGGTGGCCAGTGGCGCCACCCACGCCTATTTCGGCAACGACCAATGGGCGCCCGACGCGCCCGGGTTGAAGACGCTGGACGACGCGCTGGCGCTGCGGCGGCGGCTGCTGCTGGCCTTCGAGAAGGCCGAGGCCGAGCCGGATCCGGCAAAGAAGGCGGCATGGCTGAGTTTCGCCATCGTCGGCGGCGGCCCCACCGGCGTCGAGCTGGCCGGCACCTTGGCCGAGATCGCGCGCCACACCCTGCGCAACGAATTCCGCCATATCGATCCGGCGTCGGCGAAAGTGCGCCTGGTCGAGGCCGGGCCGCGGGTGCTGTCCAGCTTCCCGGAAGTGCTGTCGTTGAAGGCGCGCCGGCAACTGGAACGGCTCGGGGTCGACGTGCATACCGGTACGCCGGTGACCGCGATCGACGCACGGGGCTTCCGCCTGGGCCAGGACTTCATCCCCGCCCGTACCGTGGTCTGGGCCGCGGGTGTCGCCGCCTCGCCGCTGGCGCGGACGCTGGACACGCCGCTGGACCGCGCCGGCCGGGTACTGGTGCAACCCGATCTCACCGTGCCCGGCCACCCGGAGATCTTCGTCGCCGGCGACCTGGCCGCGCTGGCCCAGGTCGATGGTCGGCCGGTACCGGGCGTGGCGCCGGCCGCCAAGCAGATGGGCAAGTACGTGGCCGCCGCCATCCACGCGCGGCTGCAGCAGCGTGGGGCACCGCCCCCGTTCCGCTACCGCGACCAGGGCAACCTGGCCACCATCGGGCGCATGGCCGCGATCGTGCACATGGGCCGGCTCAAGCTCTCCGGACTGCTCGCCTGGTGGTTCTGGCTGGCCGCGCACGTGTTCTTCCTGATCGGCTTCCGCAACCGGCTGGTGGTGTTGCTCAACTGGGCGGTGGCGTACTGGAGCTACCAGCGCGGCGCGCGCATCATCTTCGGCGACGCCGATACCGGCGCCGGTACCGATCCAACCACGCGGCCGCCGGCGGACTGAGCGCAGCGGGACTACCCCCGTTGCCGCCGGCGAACTGCTCGAACACCTGCTGGCCGGTCAGCGTCGGCGTCTGGTTGGCCAGCGCATAGAACGGCGGCTTCTCGTCGATGAAGATCTGGCTGGCCAGTTCGAAGGCCTGCTCCTGGAACAGGCCGGCCGAGACGTAGTACGCACCGTCGGGCACCAACCGGTAGTAGAGGGTGCTGCCGCAGGTGCCGCAGAACGCGCGCTCGGCCCACTCCGAGGAGCGGAAGGTCGTCAGCGCGGCGCCGCTGAACTGCACCGTGTCGTCACAATGCACGGCGAAGAACGGCCCGCCGGTCCAGCGCCGGCACATGCTGCAGTGGCACAGGCCGATCTGCGCCGCATCGTTGGCCACCACTTCGACCGCGCCGCACAGGCAGGTTCCCTTCATCGTCGTCTCCGTTCGTGGATTGCGTCCGCGCAATCTACACCGCGCCGACGCCACGCAGGCCGTCGGCGGTCGCGGTTTGGCAAGACGGTGCCGGCATGCCCGCGCCGGTAGCGGCCAGCGGCAACGAAAAAGCCCGGGTTTCCCCGGGCCTTTCGCATGCCCGCCTGGCGGCGTGGCGATCAGGCGGTGAACAGCGCCTTCATCTTCTTCAGCGCGTTGGCCTCGATCTGGCGGATGCGCTCGGCCGACACGCCGTACTCGTCGGCCAGTTCCTGCAGCGTCACCTTGCTGTCGGCATCGAGCCAGCGGCGGGCGATGATGTCGCGCGAACGCTGGTCCAGGTTGGCCAGGCCCTCGCGCAGCAGCTGCAGCTGGTTTTCCTCGCTGTCCTCGCGCTCGTAGGCCTGCGACGGGTCCTCGTCGCGCGCGACCAGGTACGCCGCCGGCGACGGCGGTGCGTGGTCGTCGTCCTCGTCGGACGGCGCATCGAAGCCGACGTCGCGACCGGACAGGCGCGACTCCATCTCCATCACTTCGCGCTCGGAGACGTTCAGGTCCCGGGCCACCGCGCTGACCTCGGCCGCGTTCATCCAGCCCAGGCGGGTCTTGGACTTGCGCAGGTTGAAGAACAGCTTGCGCTGCGCCTTGGTCGTGGCGACCTTGACGATGCGCCAGTTCTTGAGGATGAACTCGTGCATCTCGGCACGGATCCAGTGCACCGCGAAGGACACCAGGCGCACGCCCATGTCCGGGTCGAAGCGCTTGACCGCCTTCATCAGGCCGATGTTGCCTTCCTGGATCAGGTCGCCCAGCTGCAGGCCGTAGCCGTTGTAGCCGCGGGCCACGTGCACGACGAAGCGCAGGTGCGAATGCACCAGCTCGCGCGCGGCGTCCAGGTCCTGCTCGTCGCGGAAGCGGCGCGCCAGTTCCTGTTCCTCATCGACCGAGAGCACCGGGATCTGGTGCACGGCACCGATGTAGGCATCCAGCGAACCCAGCGCACTGGGAATCGGAAGATTGTTTGCCACAAGGGCAGTGGAGGTGTTCTGGCTCATAGGACCTCATCTTAGCAGTCGAACTATTGGACTGCCCGGTACAGAAAAAGTTCCAGCGTTCTATTTTTGTCGAAAAACAGCCGCCGAAGCACCTCAGAACCTCCCGGTATGGATCAACCGGGAATCAGCCCAGCGTAGCAGGAAGCGGGTCACCGCCACATGACAGCGCAGGGAGCGTTCAGCCACCGGCGAGCTGGGCGTCCAGCGCCGCGCGGGGGGCAGGCGCCAGTCGATCGGCCGCTGTCCGCGGCGGACCAGGTACTCGTTGGCCTGGGAGAAATGGCGGCAGCCGAGGAAGCCGCGGTGGGCCGACAGCGGCGAAGGATGCGGCGCCTTCAGCACGCGGTGGCGGCGGGTGTCGATGACCTTGCCCTTGGCCTGCGCGTAGCTGCCCCAGAGCAGGAACACCAGGCCTTCGCGCTCGCGGTTGAGGATATCGACCACGTGGTCGGTGAAGCCCTCCCAGCCCTTGCCCTGGTGGGCGCCGGCGCGGCCTTCCTCGACCGTCAGCACGGCGTTGAGCAGCAACACCCCCTGCCGCGTCCACGGCAGCAGGCAGCCGTGGTCCGGGCGCTGGAACGGCGGCGCGACGCTGGCGTCGCCTTCCAGCTCCTTGTAGATGTTCAGCAGCGACGGCGGCACCGGCACCCCGGCATCACCGAAAAGCACAGGCCATGGGCCTGGCCGGCGCCGTGGTACGGGTCCTGGCCGAGCACCACCACCTTCACCTGCTCGAACGGGGTCGCGTCGAACGCGGCGAATATCTGCGGCCCCGGCGGGAACACCCGCGCCCCGGCGGCCTTGCGCTGGCGCAGGAAGGCCGCCAGTTCGCGCATGTCAGGGCGCAGCAGCCAGTCGCCGATACGCGCCTTCCAGCCCGGCTCGAGCTGGATGTTCGGCGCTGCGCTCACAGCGCCACGGCCGGTTGCGCCAGCCGGGTCAGGCGCAGCTGGAACAGCACCTTGGTCACCAGCAGGCGCTCCTCGATCGGCTTCTGCACCAGGTCGTTGGCACCGGCCTGCAGCAGCGCGGACTGGTTGTGCGGGTTGCTGTCGCCGGTCATCACCAGCACCGGCAGGCGGCGCTTGCCGTAACCGAAGTCGATGCGCACGCGCTCGACCACGTCGCGGCCGTTGAGCTCGCCCTTGAGGGTGACGTCGGTGAGCACCAGGTCGATGCGCCGGGTGGTGCGCCCAAGCGACTCGGCGGTCAGCAGCGAAAACGCATCCTCGGCGGTGAGCACGTGCACCACGTGCAGGTCGTGACGCTCGAGCATGCGCTTGGTGGCTTCGGCCACCACCCGGCTGTCCTCGACATACAGCACGGTCGCGCCGGGCACCGGCTCGGGCTGCACGTAGCCGCGGATGAAGGTCGCCAGCGCCTCGTGGCCCAGCGCCTTGTCGAAATAGTCGGTGACGAACTCGTTGAAGCGGCGCTGCTCCAGGTGGCGCTGCGCATCGCCGGATACCACGATCACCGGCACGTAGGCCTGCCCGGCCGCCTCGCGCACGCTGCGCGCCAGCGCCAGGCCATCGCCGTCGGGCAAGGCCAGCGAGGTAGTGACCAGGTGCACCGGGCCGGTCGCCAGCGCCGCGCGCGCTTCCTCGATGCCGGCGCAGCCCACCACCTCCACGTCCGGCAGCTCGCGCTGCAGCACATCGGAGATCAGCTTGCGCACCAGTTTTGAGCCATCGACCACCATCACCCGCGGGGCGTCGCTGATCAGATGCTTGAGTTCGTGCGTGGACATGCGCGTGTCAGGTATCGGTCGGGCGAGTCTGCCTGAGGAAGTGCCCGGTCACCAGCCACGCCCCCAGCCACCCCAGGATCACCGTCCCCAGCAGCACCAGCCCCGAATGCAGGGCATCGAGCCCATGCAGGGTGAAGGTACTGCCATAACTGCCGGTCAGCGCGGCCAGCGGCGGGCGCAGGGCCAGGCCGCAGGCACCCACCAGCGCCAGCGCCAATGCGCCCGCGCCCAGGCCGTACCAGGCGCCCAGGTAGACGAAGGGGCGACGGATGAAGCCGTCGCTGGCGCCCAGCAGCTGCAGCACGCCGATTTCCTCGCGCCGCGCCTGGATGTCCAGGCGCACGGTATTGCCGACCACCAGCACCGCGCCCAGCCCCAGCAGCAGCGACAGCACCTGCACCAGACGCGTGCCGAAGCCGAGCCAGGCGTCCAGGCGCTGGCGCCACAGTGCGTCGTGCTGGACCAGGTCGGCCTGCGGCAGCGCCTGCAGCGCGCTGGCCAGGGCCATGTCCTGGTCCCCGGCCGGAGTGACGATCAGCAGTGTCGGCAGCGGGTTCTCGCCGAGTGCGTCGATCGCCTCGCCCAGCCCCGCGCTCTGGCGCAGTTCGGCCAGGCCTTCGTCCGGCGTACGCAGCACCACGCCGGCCACGTCGGCACGCGAGCGCAGGCCCGCGGCCACGTCCTGCGCGGTGGCGCCGTCGACTTCCGGCTTGAGGAACAGATTGATGTCGCGCGACTGCTGCACGCTGCCGGCGAACAGCTTCAGGTTGTCCAGCGCGATCGACAGCCCCAGCGGCAGCGCCAGGGCCAGCGCCATCACCGCCACGGTCAGCACCGTCGCCCATGGCTTGCGCAGCGCGCGACCGAGGCTGAAGACCACGCTGTGCAGGTGGTGGGCGAACCACACGCGCAGCCGCGACGGCGCGGGCGTGGCATGCGCGGCGGCCTTGCCCGCGGCGTCCTTGTTGTCCGGATTGCTGCTCATTCGGCCAGGTCCTGCGGCGAGATGTCGTCCACCAGGCGACCGTGGTCCAGGATCAGCACGCGCTTGCGCATGCGCTTGAGCAGCGGCAGGTCGTGGCTGACCACCAGCACGCTGGTGCCGCGCCCGGGCAGTTCGGCGAACAGGGCCATGATCTCCGCGGCCAGGGTCGGGTCGAGGTTGCCGGTCGGCTCGTCGGCCACCAGCAGCCTGGGTTCGGCGACGATCGCGCGGGCGATGCCCACGCGCTGCTGTTCGCCGGCCGACAGCTGCGTGGGCAGCGCCTTCTCGCGATGGCCCAGGCCCATGCGCTCGAGCACCGAGCGCACCCGCTTGCCGGTGTCGGCGCGACGGTCGCCACGCAGGATCAGCGGCAATGCCACGTTCTCGCCGACGCTGCGGTCGATCAGCAGGCGGTGGTCCTGGTGCACCGCGCCGACTTCACGACGGTGCAGCGCCACCTTGCCGCCGCGCACCTTGAGCAGGTTGCGCTCGCCGAACAGCACGGCGCCACGGGTCGGGCGCTCGCTGAGATGGATCAGCTTCAGCAAGGTGCTCTTGCCGGCACCGGAATGGCCGGTGACGAACAGCATCTCGCCGGCCGCCACCTCGAAGCTGACGTCCACCAGCGCCTGGTGGCCGCCCGCGTAGTGCTTGCTGACATTGTCGAAACGCAGGACGCTCATGCGGCGATTATGCCGGAGCCGGAGCGCGGCGTGCATCGCGCTGCCGGGCGCGGGCGCGGAACGACAACGGCGCCGGCCAGGCGCCGGCGCGCTCGATCAATCGCCCGACAGCATCCGCCGGATCTTGCGCCCCAGGCGGGTCAGGAACGAGTCGCTGTCATTGCCGGACGCGCGCATCGGCGTGGCCGGCACCTGCACCGGGCCGTTGCCGGCCGCAACCGCGGGCGCGGCGACGGCGGCTTCGGCGCCCTCGACCGGACGCCCGTGGCGACGACGGCGACGCTTGCGCGGCGCGCGCTCGCCTTCCACCGCGGCCTCCGGCGCGCCTTCGGCACGCGGCGGGCGGGGCGGGCGCGGAGCGGCGGCGGGTTCGGCCGCGGCCGCTCCCTGCTCGCCCTCGACGCGCGGCTTGCGCGGGCCACGCGGCTTGCGATCGCCATCGCGGCGCTCGCCACGGCCGGCGCCGGAACGCCCACCGCTGCGGCCACCACCGCGGCGCTCTTCCTCGGCAGCACGGGCTTCGCGCGCCTCGCGGAAGATCGCGCCCACGCTTTCGTTCTCTTCGCCCTCGGCTGGTGCCGCGCGTTGCGGGCGCGGCAGCGGGGTCAACAGCTCCTTGGTGACCGGCTCGGAGGGAATCTTCTGCTCGATGTAGGCTTCGATGTCCGGCAGGCTCATCGCATAGCGTTCGCAGGCAAAGCTGATCGCGTCGCCCTCCTCGCCCAGCCGCGCGGTGCGACCGATGCGGTGCACGTAGTCCTCGGCATCGAACGGCAGGTCGTAGTTGTAGACGTACTTGATGCCGTCGATGTGCAGGCCGCGCGCGGCCACGTCGGTGGCGACCAGGATTTCCAGCTGGCCCTTCTGGAAGCGGTTGAGCAGGCTCTCGCGCTTCTTCTGCGGCACGTCGCCGGACAGCACGCCGACGCGGTAACCGGCCTTCTCCAGCGCGCGGGCGACGCGCTCGACGAACACCTTGGTGTTGACGAACACCATGGTGCGCGCGCCCTCGCTGCGCGAGAGCAGGCCCAGCAGCAGCGGCAGCTTCTCCTCGTCGGAGGGGAAGTAGATGCGCTGGCGCACACGGTCAGCGGTGATGTTGTCGGTTTCCACCACCAGCTTCTGCGGCTCGTTCATGTGCTCGTAGGCCAGCTCCAGCACGCGATGGCTGAGGGTGGCCGAGAACAGCAGGGTCTGGCGGGTGGTGCGCTCGGGCATGCGCCGCAGCAGGAAGCGGATGTCCTTGATGAAGCCCAGGTCGAACATGCGGTCGGCTTCGTCCAGCACGCAGATCTCGCAGGCATGCAGCGAGACCACCTTGTGCTGCTTGACGTAGTCGATCAGGCGGCCCGGGGTGGCGATGATCACGTCCACGCCCTTCTGCAGCAGCTCGCGCTGCTTGTCGTAGTCGACACCGCCATAGACCAGGGCGAAGCGCAGGCCCGAATCGGAGGCGAACTTCATCGCGTCCTTGTGGATCTGGATGGCCAGCTCGCGGGTCGGCGCCAGGATCAGCGCGCGCGGGTCCTCCGGCTTGCGGTCGGCCAGCGCCGGCCGGCTCAGCAGCCGGTTGATGACCGCCACCAGGAAGGCCAGCGTCTTGCCGGTGCCGGTCTGCGCCTGGCCGGCGACGTCGCCGCCCGGCAGGGCCACCGGCAGGGTCAATGCCTGGATCGGGGTGCAGCGGGTGAATCCGGCTCCCTCGAGTCCGGCCAACAGCGCCGGTTGCAGCTCGAAGGAGGAAAAAGTCACATCAGTCAGCGGTTTGTCGCTCATTATTTGGTCTTGGTAGTGCCAGCCGGCCAGGTTGGCCGGGCGGCTTGCATCGTATCGGGCACCGTCGCACACTGCGGCCCCT
This sequence comes from Stenotrophomonas acidaminiphila, assembly GCA_002951995.1. NCBI lineage: Bacteria > Pseudomonadati > Pseudomonadota > Gammaproteobacteria > Lysobacterales > Lysobacteraceae > Stenotrophomonas > Stenotrophomonas acidaminiphila. The sequence continues at coordinate 347,217 of CP019797.1, read as the reverse complement.
GCGCCGGGTCGCGCGACGCAAGGCCAAGCCTTTGGGTCCGCGCAATGCCCCAGTTTAGCGCAATGCGGCAGCCAACCCGGCATGGGCCGTCGCATTGCCCCAGGAGACTCCTCAAGTGAGCGATAAGGTTCTACACGTCGGCGATGCCGATTTCGACGCCGCCGTGCTGCAGTCCGACACCCCGGTGCTGGTGGACTTCTGGGCCGAATGGTGCGGCCCGTGCAAGATGATCTCGCCGGTGCTGGACGAACTGGCCGACGCCTACGACGGCAAGCTGAAGATCGCCAAGCTCAACGTCGACGACAACCGCGCCACCGCGGTCAAGTACCACGTGCGCTCCATCCCGATGCTGCTGCTGTTCAAGGATGGCCAGATCCAGGCCACCCAGATCGGCGCCGTCGGCAAGGGCCAGCTGAGCCAGATGATCGACAAGGCGCTGGCCTGACCCCTCCCCGCCGGCGGCCTGGCCGCCGGCTCCGGGCCGCCCTTACCGCGGCCCAACGGGCGTTTCCCGCCACCTTGCACCGCCGTGCGCGGCGGTGTTAGTGTCGCCGCATCCGGCAGCGTTCGCCTGCCGCACCCTCCGGCCGGGTTCTCGTCCGGATCATTCCCAACCAGTTCGCCGCCCTGTCAGGCGCTCGCACGTCAGCGAGAGGAATCAAGCACTTGTCCGAGAACACTCCTTCCGAAACCGGGAGCGCCGACGCGCCCGTCGAGAAGCGCGTGCGCAAGCCGCGTGTCGCCAAGGCCGCCGAGGCCGCCGACAGCAGCAGCCCCGCTTCCCCCCGGCCCAGTCCGCCCTGCCGCTGCCGGCCGGCGACAGTTCCCCCGCTCCTGCGACCCCGGGCCCCGGCAACGACGCCCCGGCGCCCGCGCCGGCCGGCACCCCGTCCGCCGGCCAGGAGGGTGGCGAGGCGCGCGGCGGCGACGGCAACAACAACGCCCAGCGCCACGGCCAGCAGAACCCGCAGAACCAGCAAGGCCAGGGTCAGGGCCAGGGCAATCGCCGCGACCGCTTCCGCAACCGCCGTGAGCGCAACCGCGACCGCTTCCGCGACGACGGCCTGCCCGGCGACAACGGCAACGAGACCTTCGTACCGCGCCCGCACCCTTCGGTGCCGGAAGGCTTCCCGGTCTATTCGCTGAGCGATCTGAAGAAGATGCCGGCGCACAAGCTGCTGGAAATCGCCGAGCAGCTGCAGATCACCGACGGCGTGGCCCGTGCCCGCAAGCAGGACGTGATCTTCGCCCTGCTCAAGGTGCTGACCCGCCATGGCGAGGGCGTGGCCGCCGATGGCGTGCTGGAAATCCTGCCCGACGGCTTCGGCTTCCTGCGCGCCGCCGAGGCCAGCTACCTGGCCGGCCCGGACGACACCTACATCTCGCCCAGCCAGATCCGCCGCTTCAACCTGCGCACCGGCGACCACATCGCCGGCCGCATCCGCTTCCCGAAGGATGGCGAGCGCTACTTCGCGCTGAACATCGTCGACACCATCAACGGCGAGCCGATCGAAGCGTCGAAGAACAAGGTGCTGTTCGAGAACCTGACCCCGCTGTTCCCGCGCAAGCGCTTCACCCTGGAACGCGGCAACGGCTCTTCCGAGGACATCACCGGCCGCATCCTCGACCTGATGGCGCCGCAGGGCAAGGGCCAGCGCGCGCTGATCGTCTCCCCGCCAAAGGCGGGCAAGACGATGATGATGCAGCAGATCGCCACGGCCATCACCACCAACCACCCGGAAGTGCACCTGATCGTGCTGCTGGTGGACGAGCGCCCGGAAGAAGTGACCGAAATGCAGCGCACGGTGCGCGGCGAAGTGGTCTCCTCGACCTTCGACGAGCCGGCCGCACGCCACGTGCAGGTGGCCGAAATGGTGATCGAGCGCGCCAAGCGCCTGGTCGAGCACAAGAAGGACGTGGTGATCCTGCTGGACTCGATCACCCGCCTGGCCCGCGCCTACAACAACGTCGTGCCCAGCTCCGGCAAGGTGCTGACCGGCGGCGTCGACGCCAACGCCCTGCACCGCCCGAAGCGCTTCTTCGGCGCCGCGCGCAACGTCGAGGAGGGCGGCTCGCTGACCATCATCGCCACCGCGCTGGTGGAAACCGGCTCGAAGATGGACGAGGTGATCTACGAGGAGTTCAAGGGCACCGGCAACAGCGAAGTGCACCTGAACCGCCGCATCACCGAGAAGCGCGTGTACCCGGCCATCGACATCAACCGTTCCGGCACCCGCCGCGAAGACCTGCTGATCGAGCCGGAGCTGCTGCAGAAGATCTGGATCCTGCGCAAGCTGCTGCACCCGATGGACGAAATCGCGGCGATGGAATTCCTGCTGGACAAGATGAAGAACACCAAGTCCAACGACGAGTTCTTCGGTTCGATGAAGCGCTGATCCCCCGCCGGATCGGCTGTAACGAAAAAGCCCGCGAACGCGGGGCTTTTTCGTGGCGGATGCAGCCGGCGCGCTCAGCCTTCCAGCGGCGTCAGCAGCTTCGGTCCGCCACCGCGGCCGGCCATGTAGACGCCACCATCAGCCAGTGCGTCCGAGCCGTTCTCCCAGTCCTCGTCGCTGATCCACGGCGCGCGCTCGCGCGGTCCGGGGATGTAGGCCTGCCACGTGCCGTACTCATCTGGCATCGATCGGCCCTGGTCGACCACCGCATAGCGCACCGGCACGCGCACATTCCAGTGCGGCGCATCCACGTCCTCGCCTTCAACCGGTACGCGGAACTCCCACTTGCGCGCCGCGGCCAGCGCATTGCCGCCCAGCACCTGGCGGAACCGGCGCATCTGGCCTTCGCTGGCCACCACGGTCATGTTGACCTGTTCCACGTATGCATCCTCGACCCGGCCATCGCGCCCGACCCTGACGACCAGGTAGACATTGCCCTGCGCCCCCACCTCGTACATCGAACGCGGGTAGCTTGGCGGCGTCATCTTCAAGGCGGTGACCGCGCTCCTGCTTTGCGGATCGTAGGCCTGGAAAGTGGCGCTGCGGATGGCCACCTCGGTGCCGCCGTCTTCCAGCCTCTTGCCGACCAGGCGCAGCATCAACGGCGAACGCGCGGCGACCGGCTTGCCGTCGCGGACCACCGGCACGAAGGTCCAGCCCATCACCGAGCTGCGCACGAAACGTGACAGCTCCGCGCTCAGCCGATCCTGCTGGTCCAGCCGCACCGCTTCCACGCTGCCATCGGGCGCGATGTCGATCTGCCCGGACAGCTGCATGGCCATCTCGGCCTGCTTGCGCACGGCCCCGGGCCCGGCGGCCGACGCGGCAACGGCCACCAACAGCAACGCGGCCAGCACTGCCCCGCGACGCAACGACGTCAGCATGACGCTCTCCCTGCACTCCATGTCCAAAACGCGACTGTAGCGCTTCCGGCGGCGATGTTCACGCCAGCCGCAGTGCGCGTGGGTAGGGCGGGGTATCGGGAAACTCGCCGCGGGCGAAGGCGGCCTGCAGGCCGCGCCACCAGCGCGGATCGAACAGCTCCCCGTGCGCCTCGCGCACCGCCTCCATCAGCGGCCGCGGCAGGCCCATGAACAACGGGAAGCGCTCGGGGAACACGTCGTTGGGCGCGACGTGGAACCACGGCTCGGCGGCCAGGGCTTCGGCGGCATCGCGCGGCTGTGGCCACTCGCGGAACGTGCAGTCACCGACCCGGCACAGCTCGTCGTAGTCGTAGAACACCACGCGGCCGTGGCGCGAGACGCCGAAGTTCTTCAGCAGCATGTCGCCGGGGAAGATGTCGTTGCGCGCCATGTCGGTGATGGCCTGCGCATAGTCGAGCGCCGCCGCGCGTGCGGCCTGGGGAGTCTGTTCGCGCAGGTACAGGTTGAGCGGGCGGAACCGCCGCTGCACGTAGCACAGCGATATCACCAGGTCATCGCCTTCGACCCGCACGCTGCGCGCGCAGCTCTCCAGCAGCTCCTGGCGCAGCGCCGGGGCGAAGCGCGCCAGCGGAAAGCGTAGGTGGCGGTACGGCTGCGCATCCAGCAGCCGGCCGATGCGGTCCAGGTTGAACACCAGCGCGTAACGGTCCTCCACGTCCTGGCGGCTGACCGTCTTGGGCCAGGCGAAGCGGTCGCGGATCAGCTTGAACACCAGCGGGTAGCTGGGCAGGGTGAACACCGCCATCACCATGCCCGGGGTGCCCTCCGCCGGTACCAGGCGCTCGTCCGGATGCTGCTGGAAATGGCGGAAGAAGGTGCGGTAGCGCTCGGTCTTGCCCTGCTTGGCGCGGCCCAGCACGGTGTAGATCTCGTCCACCGGCTTGCCGGGCAGCAGGCTGCGCAGGAATACCACCGCATCGGCGACGGTGGGCAGGTCGGCCTGGAAATAGCTGCGCGACACGCCGAACAGGTGGGCCACGTCGCGGCGCCGGCTCAGCACCGCCTCCGCGCGCAGGCCGTCGTCGCCGTCGTTGACCAGCGCGATCACGCAGGGCGAGAAGCGGTGCTCGCCGAACACGCGCCCCACCAGGTAGGCGCGGCGCTCGCGGTAGAACACGGTATCGAGCAGCTCGATGGCGCGCACCGGGTTCGGCCCCCAGTGCGCCAGGTCGTCCTGCAGGCGCACGGCGATGGCCGCGGCGCAGCGCAGGCGGTGCCGGTAGGGCACGTCGAAACGGTAGTCGGCCAGCACGCGCTCGAAGGCCTCGGCCGGGCGCGCCTCGGAAACGGTATAGACATGGCGCGCCACCGGATGGGTGATGGCATCGGACGGCTCGATCTCCAGTGCCATGAACTCGATGGCATCGTCCACCCCGCGGGTGGCGAACAGGCGCCGGGTCAGGGTGTTGTAGAAGGTCTTGTACAGCTCGCCGTCGATCTGCCCTTCCACCAGCGCGGCGAAGGCCGTGCGTACCCGGGCCCACGCATCGCGGCCGGGCCGGCTGCCCGCGATCGCCTGCAGGCGCGCCATGCACTCGCCGACGCACAGGTCGTAGAGCGCGATGCGCTCGACCGCGTCCTGGCGCGCCGCCGCCCAGTCGCGCTGCTCGAAGCGCCCGCGCGCGCGCCGGGTGATGGCAGCGAAGCGGGCGTGGTAGTCCTCGAAGCCGTCGCGGATGCAGCGGGCGATGGCGTGGGCGGATTCGGTGGCAGGCATCGGCAGTGGAGAGTGGGGGGCGCCGGCCACCACCCTACCGCACCGCGCCAGCGCGCGTGTCCCGGCCACCGCCGCGCAGGCAACAGGGGTGCCCGGCCGCCAGCGCGCGGCCGCCCGCCACGTTGCGGGGATGCGCGGCACCATGAAGCACGAAGCCCGCATCGCGCGGCGATGCGGGCTTCGGCTCAAACGGCCGTGGCGGCTGCGATCAGAGCGCGGCCAGCGCGGCGTTGAGGGTCGCGCTCGGGCGCATCGCGCGGCTGGTCCTGCCCAGGTCCGGGCGGTAGTAGCCGCCGATGTCCACGGCCTTGCCCTGCACCGCGACCAGCTCCTCGACGATCTTCTGCTCGTTGTCGGCCAGCGCCCGGGCCAGCGGCGCGAACCTGGCCTTCAGCGCGGCGTCCTCGTCCTGCGCGGCCAGCGCCTGCGCCCAGTACATGGCCAGGTAGAAGTGGCTGCCGCGGTTGTCGATGGTGCCGAGCTTGCGGCCCGGCGAGCGGTCGTTGTCGAGGAACATGCCGTTGGCCTGGTCCAGCGCCTTGGCCAGCACCGCGGCGGCGGTGTTGTCGTAGCGCTGGGCCAGGTGTTCCAGCGAGGCGGCCAGGGCCAGGAACTCGCCCAGCGAATCCCAGCGCAGGTAGTCCTCCTCGACGAACTGCTGCACGTGCTTGGGTGCCGAACCGCCGGCGCCGGTCTCGAACAGGCCGCCACCGGCCATCAGCGGCACGATCGACAGCATCTTGGCGCTGGTGCCCAGCTCCAGGATCGGGAACAGGTCGGTCAGGTAGTCACGCAGCACGTTGCCGGTCACCGAGATGGTGTCCTGGCCCCTGCGGATGCGCTCCAGCGAGAACGTCGTCGCTTCCACCGGCGACAGGATGCGGATGTCCAGGCCTTGGGTATCGTGGTCCTTAAGGTACTTCTCGACCTTGGCGATCACCTGCGCGTCATGCGCGCGGTTGGCGTCCAGCCAGAACACGGCCGGGGTGTTGCTCAGCCGCGCGCGGCTGACGGCCAGCTTGACCCAGTCCTGGATCGGCGCGTCCTTGGTCTGGCACATGCGCCAGATGTCACCGGCCTCGACCCTGTGCTCGAACACCACGTTGCCGGCGTCGTCGCTGACGCGCACGGTGCCATCGGCCGGGATCTGGAAAGTCTTGTCGTGGCTGCCGTACTCCTCGGCCTTCTGCGCCATCAGCCCGACGTTGGGCACGCTGCCCATGGTCGCCGGGTCGAACGCGCCATGCGCCTTGCAGTCCTCGATCACCGCCTGGTAGACGCCGGCGTAGCAGCGGTCCGGGATCAGCGCCTTGGTGTCCTGCAGCTTGCCCTCGGCGTTCCACATGCGGCCGGAGTCGCGGATCATCGCCGGCATCGAGGCGTCAACGATCACGTCGCTGGGCACGTGCAGGTTGGTGACGCCCTTGTCGGAGTTGACCATCGCCACCGCCGGGCGCCTGGCGTACTCGGCGGCGATGTCGGCCTTGATCGCCTCCTGGGTGGCTTCCGGCAGCGACGGCAGCCGCGCGTACAGGTCGCCGATGCCGTTGTTCGGGTCGAAGCCGGCCTGCCTGAGCTCGGCGGCGTACTTGCCCAGCACGTCCTTGTAGAACTCCTCGACCACCACGCCGAACATGATCGGGTCGGAGACCTTCATCATGGTCGCCTTCAGGTGCAGCGAGAACAGCACGCCCTGGGCGCGGGCGTCGGCGATCTGCGCGGCGACGAACGCGGCCAGCGCGCGGCGCGACATCACCGAGGCGTCGACGATCTCGCCGGCCTTGACCGCGGTCTTCTCCTTGAGCACCACGGTCCGGCCATCGTCCTGCACCAGCTCGATCTTCAGGCTGCCGGCGGCGGCCAGCGTGGCCGACTTCTCGCTGCCGTAGAAATCACCGTCGTCCATGTGCGCCACGTGCGACTTCGAGTCGCTGCTCCACGCGCCCATGCGGTGCGGGTGCTTGCGCGCGTAGTTCTTGACCGACAGCGGCGCACGGCGGTCCGAGTTGCCTTCGCGCAGCACCGGGTTCACCGCACTGCCCTTGACCTTGTCGTAGCGCGCCTTGATGTCGCGGGCGACGTCGTCGGCCGGCGCGTCCGGGTAGTTCGGCAGCGCGTAGCCCTGGTCCTGCAGCTCCTTGATCGCGGCCTTGAGCTGCGGCACCGAGGCGCTGATGTTGGGCAGCTTGATGATGTTGGCTTCCGGCCGGGTCGCCAGCTCGCCGAGCTCGGCCAGGTCGTCGCTGATCTTCTGCCCGTCCTGCAGGTAGTCCGGGAACTGCGACAGGATGCGGCCGGAAAGCGAGATGTCGCGGGTCTCCACCGCGATGCCGGCGGTGGTGGCATACGCATCGATGATCGGCAGCAGCGACTGCGTCGCCAGGAACGGGGCTTCGTCGGTGAGCGTGTAGATGATCTTCGGCGTATCGGACATGGGGGATGGTTTCCGTCGGAAGTAAATGCGGGTAGTCAGCACTGCATTGTCGCGCGTCGCGACGGTTCGGGCAAAACGGGCCGGTACGGTTGCGGCAGTGCGCCGCCGCGCCGGCACATGGCATCGGCGCATGGGGCGGGCATCAGCCGGACGCGTGGCGACGCGGCGCGGGCGCGCAGCGACGCCGACGCCGCGCTGGCACGGCCACCGCGCATGCGGCCATAAAAAAGGGCGCAGTCCTGCGACTGCGCCCATGGCCTGCACCTGTCGGGAGAGAGGGGCGACAGGTGATGCCGCTTGCTACTTCACTTCGAACTCCTGGGTGGTGCCGGCCGGCTGGCCGTCCAGGGTCACGTCCGCGCGGTACTTGCCGGCGGGCCATGCGCTTGCCTTGCTGAATTCGACGTTGGTGGTCTCGGCACCGGTGGCGGTGAGCGTTGCGGTCTGCTCGCCGGCCACCTGCCCGTCCTGGTAGGTGAGCTTCACGCCGAGGGTGGCGTTGGTCGCGGCGCCGTCGGTCTTCACCGACACGATGATCTTGTCCTTGCCGCCGACCATGGCCACCGGCGCCACCGACTTGTCCGCCGCCGCGGTGGTGCCGACGGTGACCGAGGTGACACTGACCGCCGGTGCGGCCGCCGGCGGCGGTGCCGGTTCACTCATCGGCGCCGGCGCCGGGGTGCTTTCCATCGGCGGCGGCGCGGTCTCTTCCTGCTTCTTGCAGCCGGCCACGGCCAGGGTGCCGGCCAGGGTGATCATCAGGACACTGCTGAGTGAAGTCTTCTTCATGGGATGCTCCGGAATGGGAGGAAAAGGCACCGGGCCTGGCGGCCTCAACCCTGGCGCGGGGAATCGTCAGGGTCTGCCCGGGAAAGATCTTGTCGGGGTCGGAAAGCACGTCGCGGTTGGCCTCGAAGATCTGCCTCCAGGCATTGGCATCACCCAGCAGGTGCTTGGCGATGCGCGACAGGCTGTCGCCCTTCTGCACGGTGTACTGCTGCCCGCCGGCGATCTGCGCGGTGGAATCCACCCGCGCGGTCACATCGGAAAAATCAGCCTTCGGCGCGACGGTGGCGGTGCTGTCCACCGTGGACGTCACGTCCGAAAAATCGGCCTTCTTGTCATTGCTCATCGGGTCGTTCCTCCTCGGCTGGGTGCCACCATTGCACCGGCCGCGTTAAGGAACCATCGCGCCGGCGTAAAGCCGGCGTGTACCCGGTGCGGGCGGCCCGGCCTACTGGCGCGGGTCGCGCAACGGCCGGTGGCCGGCGGCTAGGTCCGGGGTCGACCGGCGCGGGTTGATGTCCAGCCCGCCGCGGCGCGTGTAGCGCGCCTCCACGTCCAGCGAATGGCAGCCGCAGTGGTGCATCAGGTCGAGGAAGATCCGCTCCACGCACTGCTCGTGGAACTCGGCGTGGTCGCGGTAGCTGACCAGGTAGCGCAGCAGGCCGCCGCGGTCGATCCGCGGGCCCGCGTAGCGGATGCTGATGCTGGCCCAGTCGGGCTGGCCGGTGACCGGGCAATTGGACTTGAGCAGTGCCGAGACCAGTGTCTCGGCGACGGCCTCGCCGGTATCGGCATGCAGGAAGCCGGCCTGCGGCGGACCATAGTGGTCGATGTCCAGGTCCAGGCCATCGATGCTGTGGCCTTCGGCGTCGGCCACCGGCGGCAGCCCGAACTCGACCGTGACCGCGGCCCCGGCGCAGGCGGACAGGTCGGCGGCGATGCGCGCACGCACCTCGTCGGCGCTGTCGAAGCGCGCCGCGTTGAGGGAGTTCAGGTAGAGCTTGAGCGATTTGGATTCGACCAGGTGCGGCGAGGCCGCCGGCACCCACAGGGTCGCGGTCGCCACGCACGGCTTGCCGCGCCTGTCCAGCCAGCCCAGCTCATAGACATGCCAGCGGTCCTGGCCGACGAACGGCAAGGTGGCATCCAGGCCGATCGCGGCGCGGGCGGTGGCGCGCGGGATCGGGAACAGCAGGCCCGGGTCGTACTGCGAGGGATAGGCGACCTCGCGGCCGAGGCTGGAATCGTGGGGGGTATTCATGCGCGGATTGTAGGGGGTGCCGGGTGAGCCCTGCCTGCACCAAGCATCGACGCCGGTGCCAGCGCCGCCGGGTGCTGGCCGGGAGGGCCGGGCCGCAGCCGCCTTCCCCGGGGCACGCAGGCGCGCGCGCCACCGGGCCCTGGCCCGGCGCCACGGCCAGGCGGGCGGCGGCTGTGCGGCCGCCCGCCGTTGCCGGTAACCGCCGCGGCTCAGCCCCGGGCGCCGTGCAGGTAGTCCAGCGACACCTGCAGCAGCGCGCGCAGGCCGACGTCCAGCGCCGTCTCGTCGAGCAGGAACTTCGGCGAGTGGTTGCTGGGCGCGGTGGCCGGATCGATGCCCTGCCCGGTCGAGCCGACGAAGAAGAACATCGCCGGCACCTGCTGCGCGTACAGCGAGAAGTCCTCCGAGCCCATCTGCAACGGCGGCTCGTAGACATTGTCCTTGCCGACCACGGCCTGCAGGCTGGGCAGCATGCGCGCGGTCAACGCCGGATCGTTGACCGTGGCCGGGTTGCCGTCCTTCTCGTAGATGTCGGTGGTGGCGCTGGCGCCGTGCGCGGCCGCGGTGTGCTCGGCGACGCTGCGCAGGTCGGCGAAGATCTGTCGGCGCATGTCCGGGTCGAAGGTGCGGATGGTGCCGACCATCTCCACCGCGTCGGGGATGATGTTGTAGCGGATGCCGCCCTTGATCGCGCCGAAGGTCAGCACCGCCGGCTGTTTGGACAGGTTGGCGCGGCGGCTGACGATGGTCTGCGCGGTGCCGATCAGGTCGGAGGCGGCGACGATCGGGTCGATGCCGTTCCACGGCGCCGAGCCGTGGGTCTGGCGGCCGTTGACGGTGATGGCGAAGCGGTCCGACGCGGCCATCAGCGGGCCGCCACGCACGGCGATCTGCCCGGCCTGGACGCTGGAGAACACATGCAGGCCGAACACCGCCTCCGGCTTGAAGTCCTTGAACAGCCCTTCCTTGAGCATCAGCTCGGCACCGCCCTGCTCCGGCGGCGGCGCGCCCTCCTCGGCCGGCTGGAAGATCAGCATCACTTCGCCGGGCAGCGTGTCGCGCATCGCTACCAGCGCGTCGGCCACGCCGAGCAGGGTGGCGGTGTGGGCGTCGTGGCCGCAGGCGTGCATCACCCCGACCTTCTCGCCGCGGTACTCGGCGGTGGCGGTGGACGCGAACGGCAGCCCGGTCTGCTCGGTCACCGGCAGTGCGTCCATGTCCGCGCGCAGGGCGATCTTGGGGCCCGGCAGGCCGCCCTTGATGACCGCGACCACGCCGTGCACGGCCACCCCGGTCTTCGGCTGCAGGCCCATCGCGCGCAGGCGTTCGGCGACCTTGGCGGCGGTGCGCGCTTCGCGGTTGGACAGCTCCGGATGCTGGTGGAAGTCGCGGCGCCACTCCACCACCTGGTGCTGCAGGCGCGCGGCGGCGGCCGCGACCTCGGGGCGCTGGGCATCACCGGCCAGCGCGGCCGCAGGGGCCAAGGCGCACGCCAGCGCGGTCAACACAACGGTCTTGCGGATCATCCAGGCATTCCTCGTCGGCAATCGAGAGGTGAATGTAGGGCAAACGAACCGGGGCGACGAGTGTCAACCGATGCCGCGCGGAACCGTTCACCCCCCTTGCCGGTCAGAGCGCGTGGCCCATCGGTCATGCAGCCGCTGTCATGGCCCGGCGTTATGCTCTGCGCCGTTGTGCCCGCCCCTTCGCCCATCGGTTCCCCGGGAGTTTTTGCATGTCGCGTTTCTGGAAGATCGTGCTGCTCGTCATCGCCGTCCTGCTGGTGGCGGGAATCGGCTACCGGATGATGGGGGGCGGCAGGCAGGCCGGGGGCGCGGCACCAACCGCAGGCGGCCCGGGAGGCCGGGGCGGCGGCGACAAGGCACGCGATCCGGTGCCGGTCACCGCGGTGGCGGCCGAACGCAGGAACGTGCCGGTGTATGTCACCGCGCAGGGCACGGTGGCCGCCTACAACACGGTCACGGTCAGCCCGCAGGTGGGGGGCGAGCTGCTGAGCGTGGACTTCAAGGAAGGGCAGACGGTGAAGAAGGGCGACCTGCTCGCCCGGATCGACCCGCGCACCTTCCAGGCCCAGTACGACCAGGCCATCGCCAGCCAGCGCCAGAACCAGGCCCTGCTGGCGACCGCCCAGTCCAACTACGAACGCTCCAATTCCGAGGCCTACCGCCAGTACGTGGCGCAGACCGACCTGACTACCCTGCGCAACCAGGTCGCGCAGTACCAGGCCGCGGTGGCGGCGGCCCAGGCCAGCGCCAACCAGAGCAGGGTGCAGCTGGGCTACACCCGCATCGTCTCGCCGATCGACGGCGTGGCCGGCATCCGCGCGGTCGACCCCGGCAACGTGGTCAGCGCCGGTACGGCGATCGTCACCCTGACCCAGCTGCAGCCGATCTACGTGCTGTTCAACCTGCCCGAGCAGCAGTTGGAGGCGGTGCGCGCGGCGCAGGGCAAGGGACCGCTGGAAGCCGCGACGCTGGACCGCGCCGGCGGCAGCGTGGTCAACGCCGACGGCAGGCTGCAGGTGGTGGACAACCAGATCAGCGCCAGCAGCGGCACCTTCCGCCTGCGCGCCGAGTTCCCCAACGCCGACCAGGCGCTGTGGCCGGGCCAGTTCGTCAACGTGCGCATGAAGCTCGACGAGCTGCCCGACGCGGTGGTGGTGCCAGCCGAAGCGGTGCAGCGCAGCAGCACCGGCGACTTCGTCTACCTGATCAAGCCGGACAACACCGTCACCCTGCGAGAGGTGGTGCAGGGCGGCCAGGTCGACGACAGCCACGTGGTCATCAGCAAGGGCCTGCAGCCGGGCGACAAGGTGGTGACCGAAGGCCAGTTCCGGCTCAAGGAAGGCGTCGCGGTCAATCCGCTGCAGCCGGGGCAGGCGCCGCCGGCACCGACCGAGGCGCAGCTCAAGGCCGCCAGCGAGAAGCGTGGCGGCGGCGGCGGCCGGGGCGGTCGTGGCCCGCGCTGAGGCGCGGCCGCTGCCTGCCGCGCGCGACGGCGCCGCGCGGGCACCGGCTCCCTATGCACGCGTGAACACCCGGTGCGGTGCACGCGACGCGCGCGGCCGGAGCTGGGGCAGGCACTGACCGCCCCGCGCCGCGCACACTCTCACCACAGGAATCGACCGTGGGCTTCTCGACTCTCTTCATCCGCCGCCCCATCGCCACCTCGCTGCTGATGGTCGGGCTGATGCTGCTCGGCATCCTCGGCTACCAGCGCCTGCCGGTTTCGGCCCTGCCCGAGATCGAAGCGCCCAGCCTGGTGGTGACCACGCAGTACCCCGGCGCCAGCGCGCAGACCATGGCCTCGCTGGTGACCACGCCGCTGGAGCGGCAGCTGGGCCAGATCTCCGGCCTGGACCTAATGACCTCCGACTCCTCGGCCGGCCTGTCCACGATCGTGCTGCAGTTCTCGATGGAGCGCGACATCGACACCGCCGCCCAGGACGTGCAGGCGGCGATCCGCCAGGCCACCCTGCCCGGCTCGCTGCCGTACCAGCCGGTCTACAACCGGGTGAATCCGGCCGACGCGCCGATCCTGACCCTCAAGCTGGCCTCGGACACGCGCCCGCTGCGCGAGGTCAACGACCTGGCCGACTCGGTGCTGGCGCAGCGCCTGTCGCAGGTGGACGGCGTCGGCCTGGTGTCGATCGCCGGCAACGTGCGCCCGGCCGTGCGCATCCAGGCCAACCCGGCGCAGCTGGCCAACATGGGCATGACCCTGGAAGACCTGCGCAGCGCGCTGACCCAGGCCAACGTCAACGCGCCCAAGGGCTCGCTCAACGGCAAGACCCAGAGCTACACGCTGTCCACCAACGACCAGCTCAGCGACGCGGCCGACTACAACGACATCATCGTGCGCTACCGCAACGGCGCGCCGGTGCGGCTGCGCGACGTGGCCAGCGTGGTCGACGGGGTGGAGAACGACCAGATCGCGGCCTGGGCCGACGGCAAGCCGGCGGTGCTGCTGGAAGTGCGGCGCCAGCCCGGCGCCAACATCGTCAAGACCGTGGAGAGCATCCGCCAGATCCTGCCCGGCCTGCAGGGCATGTTGCCGGCGGACGTGAAGCTGGACGTGTTTTCCGACCGCACCGTCACCATCCGCGCCTCGGTGCACGACGTGCAGTTCACCCTCATCCTGACCATCTGCCTGGTGGTGGCGGTGATCTTCGTGTTCCTGCGCCGGCTGTGGGCCACGGTGATCCCCTCGGTGGCGGTGCCGCTGTCGCTGTTGGGCACCTTCGGGGTGATGGCGTTCGCCGGCATGTCGCTGGACAACCTGTCGCTGATGGCGCTGACCGTGGCCACCGGCTTCGTGGTCGACGACGCGATCGTGATGATCGAGAACATCGTGCGCTACATCGAGCAGGGCAAGGACGGCCAGGATGCCGCCGAAACCGGCGCCAGGGAGATCGGCTTCACCGTGCTGTCGCTGACCGTGTCGCTGATCGCGGTGTTCCTGCCGCTGATCCTGATGCCCGGCGTCACCGGCCGCCTGTTCCACGAGTTCGCCTGGGTGCTGTCGATCGCGGTGGCGATCTCGATGCTGATCTCGCTGACGCTCACCCCGATGATGTGCGCCTACCTGCTCAAGCCGGACGCCCTGCCCGAGGGCGACGATGCCCACGAGCGCGCCGCCGCGCAGGGCAAGGTGACGGCGTGGTCGCGGCTGGTGCACCTGTACGAATCCAGCCTGGACTGGGTGCTGCGCCACCAGCGCATGACCCTGGGCATCGCCCTGGGCTCGGTGGTGCTGACCGTGCTGCTGTACATCGCCATTCCCAAGGGCCTGCTGCCCGACCAGGACACCGGCATGATCACCGGCGTGGTGATCGCCGACCAGAACGTGGCCTTCGAGCAGATGCAGCAGCGCACCCAGGCGGTGGCCGAGGCGTTGCGCCAGGACGCGGCGGTGACCGGCGTGGCCGCCTACATCGGCGCCGGCTCGATGAACCCCACGCTCAACCAGGGCCAGCTGAACATCGTGCTCAAGGATCGCGGCGAGCGCGGCAGCCTGGACACGATCCTGCCGCGGCTGCAGGCCGCCGCCGCGCACATCCCCGGCGTCGCGCTGTACCTCAAGCCGGTGCAGGACGTGACCCTGGACACGCGCGTGGCCGCCACCGCCTACCAGTTCTCGCTGTCGGACATGGACAGCCGGGAGTTGGCCGAGCAGGCCGCGCGCGTCACCGACGCGCTGCGCCGCCTGCCGGAGCTGGCCGACGTCGACAACAACCTGGCCGACCACGGCCGCGCCCTGCACGTGGAAGTGGATCGCGACAAGGCCAGCCGCTACGGCGTGCCGATGCAGACCATCGACGACACCCTGTACGACGCCTACGGCCAGCGCCAGATCTCCACCATCTTCACCCAGCTCAACCAGTACCGCGTGGTGCTGGAGGTGGCGCCGGAGTTCCGCACCGCCGACGCGCTGATGAACCAGCTGGCGATCGGCAGCAACGGCAGCGGCGCGCTCACCGGCAGCAACGCCACCACCCTGGGCCAGGTCAGCTCCAGCAACTCCTCCACCGCCACCGGCATCGGCAACAGCAACACCGGCATCGCGCTGGGCGCCGGCGGCAGCATCCCGCTGTCGGCCATCGCCACCGCCACCCCGGGCACCGCGCCGCTGGTCGTCAGCCACCAGCAGCAGCTGCCGTCGGCGACGATCTCGTTCAACCTGGCCCCGGGCTATTCGCTGTCCGAGGGCGTGACGGCGATCAACAAGGCCGTGGCCGCGCTGCAGCTGCCGCCGCAGATGCAGGCGCAGTTCGTCGGCACCGCGGCCGAGTTCTCCAGCAGCCAGACCGACGTGGTGATGCTGCTGCTGGCCGCCATCGCGGTGATCTACATCGTGCTCGGCGTGCTCTACGAGAGCTGGATCCATCCGCTGACCATCATCTCCACCCTGCCGCCGGCCGGGGTCGGCGCGCTGCTGGCGCTGTACCTGTGCGGGATGAGCCTGTCGGTGGACGGCATCGTCGGCATCGTGCTGCTGATCGGCATCGTCAAGAAGAACGCGATCATGATGATCGACTTCGCGCTGGACGCGCAGCGCGCCGGCATGAATGCCTTTGACGCGATCCGCCGCGCCTGCCTGCTGCGCTTCCGCCCGATCATGATGACCACCGCCGCGGCCATGCTCGGCGCGCTGCCGCTGGCGCTGGGCACCGGCATCGGCTCGGAGCTGCGGCGCCCGCTGGGCGTGGCCATCGTCGGTGGCCTGCTGCTGTCGCAGCTGGTCACGCTGTACACCACGCCGGTGATCTACCTGTACTTCGAGCGGTTCTCCGAGTGGGCCGCGCGGCGCCGCGAGCAGCGCGCGGCCGCACGCCTGCAGGCCGCCGGCAAGCGCACGGCATGAACATCTCCGCGCCCTTCATCAAGCGCCCGATCGGCATCAGCCTGCTGGCCATCGGCCTGTTCTTCGCCGGCCTGCTCTGCTACCTGCGGCTGGGCGTGGCGGCGCTGCCGAACCTGTCGATCCCGGTGATCTTCGTGCAGGCCAGCAACATCGGCGCCGACGCCGACACCATGGCCGCCACCGTCACCGCGCCGCTGGAACGCCACCTCGGCCAGGTGCCGGGCATCAGCACCATGCGCTCGAGCAGCAGCGACGGGCGCAGCATGGTGTTCCTGATGTTCGACACCAGCCGCGACATCGACGCCGCCGCGCAGGACGTGCAGGCGGCGATCAACGCCGCCATGGCCGACCTGCCGGCCGGCATCAACACGCCCACCTACCAGAAGGCCAACCCCAACGACGACCCGGTGATCGCGCTGTCGCTGACCTCGGACACGCAGTCGGTCGCGCAGCTCTACAACCTGGCCGATTCGCTGCTGGCGCAGCGCCTGCGCCAGTTGCCGGGGGTATCGCAGGTGGACATCGCCGGCGCCTCGACCCCGGCGGTGCGCGTGGACCTCAACCTGCGCGCGATGAACGCGCTGGGGCTGAGCCCGGACGACCTGCGCAACGCCATGCGCGCGGCCAACGTGGCCTCGCCGCTGGGCTTCCTCGACGACGGCCGCAGCCAGACCGCCATCGTCCTCAACGACCAGGTACGCAGGGCCGCCGATTTCGCCAACATCGCCATCGCCAGCCACGACGGCGCGGTGGTGCGGCTGAAGGACATCGCCACCGTCTACGACGGCCAGCAGGACGCGTTCCAGGCGGCCTGGTTCAACGGCAAGCGCGGCGTGCTGATGTACGTGTACCTGCGCAGCGGCGCCAACCTGGTGGCGACCGTGGACCGGGTCAAGGCGGAAATGCCGGCGCTGTCCAGCCATCTCGATGCCGGCACCACGCTCACCCCCTACTTCGACCGCACCCCGACCATCCGCGCGTCGCTGGCCGAGGTGCAGATCACCCTGATGATCAGCCTGGCGATGGTGGTGCTGACCATGGCGCTGTTCCTGCGCCGGCTGGCGCCGACGCTGATCGCCGCGGTCACCGTGCCGCTGTCGCTGGCCGGCGCGGCGGTGGTGATGATGGTGCTGGGTTTCACCCTCAACAACCTGACCCTGCTGGCGCTGGTCATCGCCATTGGTTTCGTGGTCGACGACGCCATCGTGGTGATCGAGAACATCATGCGCCACCTGGACGCCGGCATGCCGCGCCTGCAGGCGGCGATGGCGGGTGCGCGCGAGATCGGCTTCACCATCGTCTCCATCACCGCCTCGCTGGTGGCGGTGTTCCTGCCGATCATCTTCGCCCAGGGCATGCTCGGCGCGTTCTTCCGCGAGTTCACCCTGACCCTGGTGGCGGCGATCATGGTGTCGGCGCTGGTGTCGCTGACCCTGACCCCGGCGCTGTGCGCGCGCTTCCTGCAGCCGCACGCGGCGCACGTGCGCGAATCGCGCATGCACCGCCTGCTCGACCGCGTGCACGGCGGCATGCTGAAGGTGTACACGGTGGCGCTGGATTTCTCGCTGCGCCATGCGCTGCTGCTGGCGCTCACCCCGCTGCTGCTGATCGTGGCCACGTTCTACCTGGCCGGCGCGGTCGGCAAGGGCAACTTCCCCGAGCAGGACACCGGCCTGATCTGGGGCCGCGCCAGCTCCAGCGCCACGGTGTCGTTCGCCGAGATGAGCCAGCGGCAGCGGCGCCTGAGCGACATGTTCCTGGCCGACCCGGCGGTGAAGATGGTCGGCTCGCGGCTGGGCTCCAGCCGCCAGGGCAGCAGCGCGCAGTTCAACATCGAGCTCAGGACCATGGCCGAGGGCCGGCGCGAGCCGACCAGCCTGGTGGTGGCCCGGCTCAGCGCCAAGGCGGCGCAGTTCCCGGACCTGGACGTGCGCCTGCGCGCCATCCAGGACCTGCCGTCCGACGGTGGCGGCGGTGGCGGCCAGGGCGCGCAGAACCGCGTCACCCTGCAGGGCAACGATGCCGCGCAACTGGCCGAATGGCTGCCCAAGCTGGTCGAGGTGCTGAAGCAGAACCCGAAGCTGCGCGACGTCGGCTCGGACGTGGACAAGGGCGGGCTGATGCAGAAGATCGTCATCGACCGCGAGAAGGCCTCGCGCCTGGGCGTGAGCATTGGCGCGATCGACGGCGCGCTGTACGGCGCCTTCGGCCAGCGCCAGATCTCCACCATCTACGCCGATCTCAACCAGTACGGCGTGGTGGTCAACGCGCTGCCGGAACAGACCGGCAGCCCGGCGGCCATCGACGACGTGTACGTGCGCTCCAGCAGCGGGCAGATGATCCCGCTGACCGCCTTCGCCCACCAGGAACCCGGGCTGGCGCCGTCGCAGGTGACCCACCAGAACCAGTACACGGTGATGGACCTGAGCTACAACCTGGCGCCCGGGGTCAGCAGTGGCGAGGGCGACGCCATCGTCAAGGCCGCCATCGACGGCCTGCGCATGCCCGGCGACATCCGCCAGGCCGAACCCGGCGGCTTCCGCCAGGCGCTGGACCCGGCGGCGATGCTGATGCTGATCATCGCCGCCATCGCCACCGTCTACATCGTGCTGGGCATGCTGTACGAGAACCTGGTGCACCCGGTGACGATCCTGTCCACCCTGCCGGCCGCCGGCATGGGCGCGCTGCTGGCGCTGTGGGTGACCAATACCGACCTGTCGGTGATCTCGACCATCGCCCTGGTGCTGCTGATCGGCATCGTCAAGAAGAACGCGATCATGATGATCGACTTCGCCCTGGTGGCGCAGCGCGAACACGGCAGGTCGCCGGCCGAAGCGGTGCGCGAGGCCAGCATCGTGCGCTTCCGCCCGATCATGATGACCACGATGGTCGCGATCCTGGCGGCGCTGCCGCTGGCGATCGGCCTGGGCGAAGGCTCGGAACTGCGCCGCCCGCTGGGCATCGCGATGATCGGCGGCCTGCTGATCTCGCAGAGCCTGACCCTGCTCAGCACCCCGGCGCTGTACGTGATCTTCTCCTGCCTGCAGCAGCACTGGCGCGGCTGGCGCGCACGCCGCCGCGAGCGCAAGGGCCAGCGGCGGATCGCACGGGCCTGATCGTCTCCGGCACGGGGCTACGTTCCGCTGGAACGTAGCCGGGAACGTCCCTGCCTGGCACTGCGCGGCATCGCGGAGATCACCATCGCGGCGACGCAGCCGTCACCCCGGCCAACGGCTGCACGCGGTTCATACGTGCGGGTTTTCGTCCGCAGCGACATGGCCGGCGGATGGAGGCCGGCAGCAGATGGGGCAAGCACAGTCGCGTCGGCAGCCGGCGTGTCGTACCGGCCCCATCGCCACGGATCAGGCCGCCAACTGCGCCAGCGATTCCGCCTGCAGGCGCTCGTAGATCGCGAACTCGTCGGCCACCGTCGCCCCCAGTGCCTGCTCGAACGCTTCGCGGTTGGCACGCGCCGCATAGGCGCGCTGCTCCTCGCCGCCCAGGTTGGACTGGAAGATGCCCGCGGCGCTGACCGGCAGGAAGTCTTCGTAGACGATGGGTTCGGCGACGGCCAGGCCGCGCTCGATCAGCACCTCGGCCGGCAGTGCGCGCTCGGCCGCCGGCAGCGCGCGGCCGGCATCGGTCAGCGCGTAGCGGTAGTAGCCCAGGCCCTCGCGGCGCAGGGTTGCGTGGTCGTCGGGGAAGCCGGCGAACGCCGCCTGCAGGCGCTGCATGTAGTCGCCACCGGTGCTGCCGGCGCCGCCGTTGTCGCGCGCCTGGGCCAGCAGCGCGTCGTACAGCGCGCGGCCCTTGGGAGTCAGCGCCAGGCCGCGCTGCTCGATCTCGCCGAAACGCGCGGTATGGGTGCCGGCGGCGTTGTCCTCGCCCGAGGGGAAGTGCACCAATTCTTCCAGCGCCTTGAAGCTGGTCTGGCGCAGCAGGATCGGGCACGCGCGGCGCGGCGGGCCTTCGATCACCGCCTTGGCGGCCAGGCCGCGCGCGTGCATCGCCGCCTGCGCGGCGTCGATGTCGAGGGTGCGCGGGGTCAGGTGGTTGATGTGCGGGCCACGGAAGCTGACCACGTCGGCCACCAGCCGGTGCGCGGCATGCAGGGCGTGGTAGGTCTGCAGCGACACGGTGGCCTCGTTGTGCCAGCGGAAGGTCTCCAGTGCCTCGACCACGAAGCGCCAGGCATCCTCGCCGGACAGGCCGCCATCGCGTTCGCACTGCTCAATGAGCTGCAGCACGCCCGGGGTGAAGATCGTGCGCCGGGACAGGATCCCGGCCGCCTGCGCGCGCAGCGCTTCGTCCTCGATCAGTTCCAGCCGCAGCAGCGAGGTGAACACCCGGAACGGATTGCGGTTCAGCGATTCGCCATCGACCGGGCGGAACGCAGTGGAGTGCACCGGCACGCCGGCCACCGACAGGTCGTAGTAGCCCACCGGCTGCATGCCCATGACCGCGAACAGGCGGCGCAGCGTGGACAGCTCCTGCGCGGTGCCGACCCGGATCGCGCCGTGGCGCTCCACGTCCAGGCGTTCGCGCTCGCCACTGCGCTGCATCTGCGCATCCAGTTCCGGCTGCGCCGCCAGGACGCCGGCGTTGACCTCGCCGACCAGCTCCACAAGCGTGCCGTACAGCGGCACCTCGGTGCGGTACATGTGCGACATCGCCTGCGAGAACAGGCTGCGGATGTGATCGGCGGAGACGAAACGGTCGGCGGTCATGGCGGGGCGCGCGGCGCGGCAGGGGAAACCGCTATTTTCGCCCGGATGGGGTCAGCCGGTCATCCATTGCATTGGATACTTTCGCGGTACCGTCGCGGCACCGACGGCACTGCGACGCGGGCGGTCAGTCGTGGCCACGGGCGGCCGCATCGCGGCGCGCGCGGTCACCGAGCTGGCGCTGCAGCAGCGCGTCCAGCCGGATCGGCCGGTCCCAGTGGTCGTAACTGGCGACCAGGGCGTGGCGCACGGCGCGCCAGTGCAGGTTGTCCGGCGCCACCGGCAGGCTTTCCACCACGGCTCTCCAGCCCTCGCCCGGGAGCCGGCTGCGCGCCTGCACCGGCTCGCGGCAACTGGCACCGATGGCCTGGCCCCAGAAGCAGGCGAACCAGACGTCGCCGGGCACCCAGCCATGCTGCTGCAGCAGCGCCTCGACGTAGCCGCGGCGCGCGCCGCCATAGCGCACCAGCTCGTCGATGAAGGCGTCGGGGTAGCGCTCGGCGTAGCGGTTGACGTCGGCCAGCTGGCGGTCGAGCCAGGCATCGCCGGTCCCCGGTTCGTAGGCGGGCGCGGTGGCCGCCGGGTCCGCGGCGGCCGCCTGTGCCGCTGCCACCGCGGGGAACAGGGGCCACGCGGAAACGCACGCAAGCAACGCGGGCAGGCAGCGGCGCAGCCACGCCACGCGTGGCTCCGCGCGCACGCGCCGGTTCATCGGCCGGCCGCTTCGATCGCGGCCACTGCCTGCGGCCACTGCCAGGCAGTGTCGGCCAGGCGCAGGCGCGGCTCCTCGCTGGACACGCCGTGCTCGGCCTCGTGGGCCCAGGTCATCGCGTACGGGGTATGCACGCCCCAACCGCCGAGCGCCAGCACCGGTTCGATGTCCGAGCGCAGCGAGTTGCCGACCATCACGAAGCGCTCGGCCGGCAGCCCGAACTCGGCCAGCACCCGGGCGTAGGTGGACGGGTCCTTCTCCGAGACGATCTCGATCCGAGGGAACAGGTCGCGCAGGCCGGAGCGTTCGATCTTCTGCTCCTGGTGGAACAGGTCGCCCTTGGTGATCAGCACCACCGGCCAGCGCGCGGCGATGGCCGACACCGCTTCGCGCACGCCGTCGATCACCTCGACCGGATGCTGCAGGGTGCGGCGGCCGATCTCGACGATCTGGCGCAGGTGGGCGGCGGAAATACGCTCGTCGGTCAGCTCGATCGCCGCCTCGATCATCGACAGGGTCATGCCCTTGGCGCCGTAGCCGAATATCGCCAGGTTGCGCCGCTCCACCTTGAGCAGGTGCTGCGCGGTGCCGGCATCGTGCAGGTCGACGTAGTGGCCGAGGATGGACTCGAATTCCTGCTCGGCCAGGCGGTAATAGTCTTCGCTCTTCCAGAGCGTGTCGTCGCCGTCGAAGCCGACCAGGCCGATAGCGGAAGAGGGGGTGGGAGCGTGGGGTGCGTGCGTCATGCGCCACAGGATAGCAATCCGCCCCCGGGGGAAGAGCGGCCGGCGGCCGCTCTTCCGGGACGGGGGCGCCGGCGCCGGCGCGTTACTTCTGCTGCGAGGCGGTGTAGGTGCGGTATTCGTCCGGGGTCAGCTTGCCGTCCTTGTCGGCATCGGCGGCGTCGAACACCTGCGCCAGCCCGGCGTGGGCCTGCGATTCGGCGCGGCTGATGCTGCCGTCACCGTCGGCGTCCAGGCTGGCCCACGACTGGCCATTGCCGCGGGTGGCGGCATCGTCGGCGGCATCCTGGCGGGTGTCGCTGGCCTGCGCCGCCTGCTCGTGCGCCTGGTGCTGCTGTTCGACGCGGGCGTCCTGAGCCATGGCCGGCATGGCCAGTGCGGCACCGGCGGCGGCGACGAGGGCGAACAGCGGGTTGCGGTTGCGAACGGTCATCAGGTGTTCCTCCTGCGGTCTGGAAAGCGCGGTGATTCCGCACGCCGCCACCCTCGCAGGCCGGTGCTGAATCGCGCACGCCCCGCGGAACCGCCGCAGACACGACGTTAACCAACGCACGCGCCGGAACCGCTACCGCCCTGGTTAGCGATGCGTGAGCCGCAGGTAAGCCGCGCATTCGGGCGTTCCATCCGCGGCACGCCGGCGCGGATCGGCCGGCGTCAGTCGCCGTGGGTGTCGTCCCTGGCGGTGGCGTGCGGGCTGAACGCCCGCCATCCGAGCCCCACCCCGACCAGCGCGCCGGCCACTTCCAGCACCACCCGCGTGCCCAGCTGGTCGGGGTCGTGGATGCCGGCCAGCGCCAGCCGCGCGTAGAGCGGCGACTCCAGCTGCACCATGCCCAGGTAGAACAGGTTCCAGCCATCCACCCCGGCACCGAGCGCAACCGCGGCCAGGCACGGCCAGGCGATCGCATGGCCCGCCGACAGGCCGCTGCGGCGGCACACCTGCCACCACAGGGAAAACACCACGAAGCCGACCGCCAGCGCGATCAGGGCTGCTTCCAGCGAGCCCAGCAGGCCGTAGTGGAGTTCCAGGTTCATCGGGGGTCGGTCATGGCAACGGGGACGCCGCAGTGTAGCCGGCCGCACACGGCCTGCAGGTGCGCCGGCGGCCGCGCTGCGGCCTTGCTGGCGACGCCATCAGGGCCGACACGCCGGCAGCGCCGCCGGACGCGGCGCCGGTGGTGCTAGCGCACCGGGAAATCGTAGGCGGTATCGGGCGTCGGCTCGGGGCGGAAGGTGTAGTGCCACCACTCCATCGGGTAGTTGGCGAAGCCCTGGGCCGCCATCGCGTCGAGCAGCAGGCGCCGGTTGTGGCGCTGCTGCGCGGTGATCCCGGGGCTGTCGGTATGCGCCAGCGGATCGAACCGGTCGAAGCCGGTGCCCATGTCCAGCTCCACGCAGCCGCCCTGGCGGCAGTCGAGCAGGCCCAGGTCGACGGTGGCGCCGCGGCTGTGCCCCGAATGCTCGGCGATGTAGCCGTCCAGCAACCGGCTCTTGTCGATGTTCGGGTAATAGCGGGCCTTGGCCTGCTGGTCGGCCGGGTCGTGCGCCCAGGCGACGAACGACTGCACCGAGCGCACCGGGCGGTAGCAGTCGTACAGGCGCAGCGCGTGGCCCTGCGCGTGCAGCGCGCGCTGCACGCGCGCCAGCGCCTGCGCGACCGGGGCGAGCAGGTAGCAGCGCGGTGCGTCGTATCCGGGCACCGGGCGGCCGGTGAAGTTGTCGCTGCCGGCATAGCGCATGTCCAGCGAGAACCCGGGCGCCAGGGTGGCGACATCCAGCATGCCGGCCTGCGCCGGGGTGGCCGCCGGGGACACCGCCGGTACCGCCGCCTGCGCCGCGGCGCAGGCGGCCAGCGCAGGCAACGCGATCCAACACCGGAAGTTCATCGCAATGGCTCTCCCCATGGCTCAGGCGCGCCCGCGCAGGTAGCCGTTCAGGCCCTTGGCACGCAGCAGCTGCGCGGCACCGGCCCAATCCAGCGGCTTGCCGCTGTCCAGGCGCTCGAGCACGGCGACGATCGCCAGTTCCACCTCGGGCAGCTGCGCCGCTTCGGCCAGGCGCGCGCGCTGGTCGATCGCCTCGAACAGCACGCGGTTGGCCTCGGCATAGCTCAGCGGCGCGGTGTTGCCGTGCTGCGCGCGCCAGCGCTGGCCATCGAGCACGGCGTTGACGTGCGACTGGATCAGGTAGGTGGCGCGGCCGATCAGCTTGAGGTTGCCCGGCTGCACCGCGGTCATGGTGTTGCCCACGGTGCGCCCGAGCCGCGCCATCACCGCGGTCGAATGCGCGTTGAGCAGCATCTTCAGCGCCAGCGTGCGGTCCAGGCCGAGCGGGTCGTTGCTGCGCGGCAGGTCCAGCGCGACGCCCGGCGCCGCGCCGTCCAGCGCGCGGGAATCATCGCCGGTACCGGCGCCATGGCCCACGGTGACGGTGAGCCGGCCGGCGCCGGCATCGGCGAACGCCTGCCACCATTGCCGGGCCAGTGCGTCCACCGGCTCGCCGGCGTAACGCAGCAGCACGCCGAGGTCGCCCGCCTGCGGCGGCAGCCGTTCGCGGTTGCCCGGCGACCAGGACAGGTCGTACAGCGCCTGCTGCTCGGCGCCGGCGCGTTCCAGGCTGCGCAGCGCGGTGGCACGCAGCGCCGGATCGTCCACGTTCTGCTCGAACTGCGGGCGGTACTGCGCCGCATCCAGCCCGTGGAACGGGCGGTGCAGCAGTGCGTCCCAGGCCGCCTGCGGTGTCGCCACCGGCGCCCACACGCGGATCCACGACGCCGGCGGCGTGGTGTCGGTGCGGTCCAGCGGCGCCAGCCGGAAGGTCGGCGCGCGTTCGGTCACGTCCACGAACACCGGCATCAGCGCCTGCCCGGCCAGGTAGGTGGCGTGGCGGCCGTCGGCATAGGCCTGCGCCTCGCGCGCGGTCCACTGCGCCAGCTGCGGGGCACTGGCGGCCACGCGGCGCTGCAGGCCGGTGAAGCCGCGCAGGCGGCTTTCGATGGTGTCGCGGGCATCCAGCCCCAGGCGCTGCGCATCGGCGGCGTCCAGTTGCGGCAGCAGCAGCGCGCGCAGCGCGTCTTCCAGCACCAGCCCCAGCGCGTACAGGCTGGTGGTGGTGGCCTGCATGCGGGTGGACCCGGTGATGGCCTGCGGCCCGGTGGGCAGGGCGATCTTGTGGATGCGCGCGTCATCGAGCACGCGCCGGCTGCGCTCGAACGGGCGCAGCACCTCGTCCGGGTTGTTGTAGACGAACCAGACCCGGTCGGTACCCGCACCGCGCTGGTCGGCGGCGGCCAGCGCGGTGCCGATCACCGCCGACGTCTCGCCGCCTTCGGTCACCGCGAACACCACGTCGTCGGCGCCGATGTCGTCGTCGCGCATCTGCAGCGCGCCGATCAGCTGCAGGTCCTCGAAGCCTTCCAGCGAGCTGATCAGCGCGCGGTCGCCACCGGTGATCTCGCCACGCACGCGCTCGCCCAGCCCGGCCGGCAGCCGGGCGGCGATGCGCGGCCACGCCGGGTCGGCCTGCAGGCGCTTCCAGAACGGGCGCCACACGCCGCTTTCCAGGGTCTCGGCCAGGCGCCCGGTCGAGCCGGTGCCGTAGAAGTAGATGCGATGGCCGTCGCGCAGCGCGCGCTGTACCGCGCTCGAGGCGGCGTGCAGCTTCGCCATGCGCTGCGGATCGTCGGCCAGCGCGGCGAAGGCGCGGGCCACATCCTCGTCCACCGAGAACAGCTGCGCCAGCGCCTGCGCCGGGTCGTGCGCGGCGACTTCACTCAGGTTCCAGGTCCGGGGATGGCGTTGTTCGGTCAGCAGCGTATGCAGCTGGAACTGGGTGCGCTGCTGCACGAACCCGGTGGAGGCCGGTGACGGCGGCAGCCCCAGCCGCTCGCCGGCATCGGCGGCAAGCGCGGCCGGACTGATCGCCGCCAGGCTCAGGGCGAACGTCATGGCAATGCGTCCGGTACGGGGGAAGGAGGCACGGTTCGGTCGGGTCATGCGGCCGCCTCAGGGGTTGGCGGCCGGGGCGGCCAGGTTGCCCGCGGCCAGCGCATGCAGGATGCGCAGGTCCTCGGCGTCCAGCTCGCTGCCACCCTGGCCGCGGAAATGGTTGCGGAACGCGCGCACGGTGGCGGCGCGGTCGTCCAGCGGGTAGCCGATCAGGCGCAGCGCGGTCCATGGGTCGAACCCGGCCGGCGCCGGCGGCGCATCGGCGGCGGGCCAGCGGCCGAAGCCGGCATCGGCCAGGCGCTTCCACGGGAACAGCGGGCCCGGGTCGGGCTTGCGCGTCGGCGCCAGGTCCTGGTGGCCGATGATCTGGCTGCGCGGGATGCGCAGGCGCGTGCACAGGTCCTCCAGCAGCACCAGCAGGCTCTGCACCTGCGCCTCGGCGAACGGCGACCTGCCGTCGTTGTCCAGCTCGATGCCGATCGAGGCGGAGTTGAGGTCGGTGAACGAGCCCCAGCTGCCGGCACCGGCATGCCAGGCGCGGCGCTCGTCGCTGACCAGCTGGTAGCGGGTGCCGTCGGCACCGATCAGGTAGTGCGCGCTGACCGGGCCGCCGCTGTTGCGGCCGCGCAGCGTATCCAGGCTCTGCTGCACCGAATCCTGTTCGGTGAAGTGGATGACGATCAGGTTCGGCCGGCGCACGTCCTGGTTCGGCGAAGGCACCCAGCCTGCCAGCGGGTTGCGCGGCGGCGCGTGGCCGCAGGCGGTGAGCAGGGCCAGCAGCGCGGCTGGCAGCAACAGCTTGGTGGACATCTTCATCAACGCCTCGCTTGCACGACGGTGGTGCGTGGATCAGGGCAGGACCGGCGCGCGGCCTGCCGACAACACGAAGAAAGCGCCTTGGCCGCCGCCGGTTGCCGGGCGGCGGCGAAAGGGGCCCGGCAACCGGGCCCGTGGGCATGTCACTGGAAGCGGTACTCCAGCAGCAGGTTGAACGAACGGCCGCGCGGGTCGGCGACGCGCGCTTCCCAGCCGGCGCCGTCGCCATCGTCCAGGTAGCGGACGGTGAACGGCGGATCGGTGTTGAGCAGGTTGCGTATGCCGAACGTCGCCTTCAGGTTCTCCATGCCGGTCCAGGTCAGGCTGTAGTTGTAGGTGATGTAGGCATCGACGTTGCCGTCCCACGCCGGCGGGTTGTAGCCGTTGACGATGCCGCCCGGCTTCCAGTCCTTGTAGCCGCCACGGTAGACCTGGGTCAGCGTGTGCGCCCAGTCGCCCCGCGCCCAGCCGGCGCTGACGGTGTGCTTCCAGCGGATCGGCAGGTTGTAGTAGCGCTCGTACTCGCCGACCAGGTTGTCGCTGTAGGGCAGGCTGTCGAAGGTCTTGGTCCTGAACGTGTCCAGGTAGTTGCCGTTGAGGTGGACGTTCCAGGTACCGCCGGCCAGGTCGCCGCGCACGTTGGAGTCCAGCTCGATGCCACGGGTCAGGGTGCCGCCGGTGTTGATGTAGCGCTGGTCGATGGCGATGATCTTGCCGGCCGAATCGCGGATGAAGTTCGACGCGTACAGGGGGTAGTTGGCGGTCATCGTCGACAGGTTGAAGCCGCTGCGGATCGTGTTGGTGCGCTCGATCTCCCACCAGTCGACGCTGACGTTGAAGTTGCCGTTGGGCGCGATCACGAAGCCGATGCTGCGCTGTTCGGCCTCTTCCGGCTTCAGGTTCGGATTGCCGCCGGTGATGATGTCCGGGCGGATCTGCTCGCTGCAGTTGGGCACGTCCGGGTTGTACTGGCCCTTGGGGCAGGTCGCCGGGTCGGCCAGGTCAAGGCCGGTGTACTGGCTCTCGGTGATGCCGCGGAACAGCTTGGCGAAATCGGGCACCTTGAAGCCGGTGCTGTAGGAGCCGCGGAACACCAGCCAGTCCATCGGCTGCCACTTGAACGAATACTTCGGGTTGGTGGTGCCACCGAAGCCGTCGTAACGGTCGTGGCGCACGGCCAGGTTGACTTCCAGGCTGTCGACCACCGGCAGGTTGACCTCGGCGAACACCGCCTTGACGTTGCGCTGCTTGGGCGACATGTAGTTGGAGGCATCGCCGGGAACACCGAACACGTAGGCGTTGCCCGCCACCCATTCGGCCGGGCCGCCGAACTCGTATTCCTCGCGGCGTACGTCCACGCCCGCCGCCGCCTGCACGTCGTTGCCGCTCCACAGGCGGAAGCCGAGGCTGCCGCTGAAGCTGGCGTCGAAGGTGGTCGTGGTCGAAGTGCCTTCGTAGATCTGCAGGCCGCTGGCGTCGGCCGCGGCCAGCGCGTCGTACGCGGCCTGGGACTGGCTCTGGCCCGGCATCAGGAACGGGTTGAGCACGCCATTCTTCAGCGCCGCCTTCAGCTGCGGGGTGTAGTAGTAGCCGCCGGCGGTCACCGACTCGGCCTTGCTCTGCGCGCGCGATAGACCGATGTTGTAGTCCCAGCTGCCGAGGCTGCCGGTCATGCCCAGCAGCGCGCGGTAGGCCTTGGTGGTGGTCTCGATCTGGCGCGGGCCGCAGACTTCGCAGCGCCAGCGGTAGGCGATGGGGCTGCCGTAGACCAGGTTGGCCTGGTTGCCGAAATAGTCGTGCAGCTGGTTGTAGATGGCGTCGTAGGTCGCCTTGGTGTTGGCGTTGAGCTCGTAGGCGTCGAGCTGGGTGGCGCTGGCGTTGATGCTGGTGGTGATCTGCTGCGCTTCGAACTGGCGCTTGGAGGTCACCTTGGAGCCCATGAACTCGGCGAAGAACTCATGGTTGTCGCCGACCTTGAAGGTGGCGCGGCCGATGCCCTGCACCGTGTCCACCGGCTGCTGGATGGTGCGCGCGCGGCCATAGTCCCAGGCGCAGCCGAAGCTGGCGCCGGGGCTGGCCCAGATCTTGTCGCCGTAATCGCCCATCATGTCGCCGCCGTTCACGCAGCCGGCGCCGCCGGGCAGGCGCAGCGTGTTGATGGTGGTCTTGGTGAGGCCGGTGACCGGGTCCTTCAGGCCGCCGCCGATCATGCTGCCGGTGCCGGTGACGATGTTGGCGAACGGCGTGCCGCGGGTATCCGGCGACAGGCCGCGGTCGGCCTGGAAACTGTTGACGAAATCGCGCTGGTTGCCGCGCAGGATCTTGTTCTGCTTCACGTTGACCGCGGCCCAGACGTTCCAGCGGTCGTTGTCCAGGTCGCCCCAGCCACCCAGCAGGCTGCCGTGGAAGATGTTGCCGCCGCCCTCCTCGGTCACGTCGGCGCCGGCGGTGAGGGTGATGCCCTGGTAGTTGTTGCGGGTGATGAAGTTGATCACGCCGCCGATGGCGTCGGTGCCGTACACGGCGGACGCGCCGTCGCGCAGCACTTCCACGCGTTCGATCGCGGCGAACGGGATCGAGTTCAGGTCGACCACCTGGCCCGCCAGGCCGTGCGCGGCGACGCGGCGGCCGTTGAGCAGCACCAGGGTCGCGTCGGCGCCCTGCCCGCGCAGGTTGGCGCCGGACACGCCGTTGTTGCCGCGGGTGCCCGGGGGCGCGACGCCGCTGTTGGCGGCCAGACTGTCCGGGCCGCTGCTGGCGATGTTCAGCTGCTGCAGCAGCTGTTCGGCCGAGGTGATGCCCTGGGCCTCGATCTCGGCTTTCTGGAT
The DNA here is from genome assembly GCA_002951995.1 of Stenotrophomonas acidaminiphila. Classification (NCBI taxonomy): domain Bacteria; kingdom Pseudomonadati; phylum Pseudomonadota; class Gammaproteobacteria; order Lysobacterales; family Lysobacteraceae; genus Stenotrophomonas; species Stenotrophomonas acidaminiphila. The sequence continues at coordinate 317,465 of CP019797.1, read as the reverse complement.
GATGGTGACGGGCATCGCCGCTTCGACGTCGGTGCGCTTGATGCGCGAGCCGGTGACTTCGATCTTGTCGAGCGTGCGCGCCTCCGGCGACGCCGGGGAAGCCGCGGGCTGCGCCTGCGCGAACGCGGCCAGCGGGCTGCCGAGCGCCAGCAACAGTGCGGCGCTCAGGTGGTGCATGCGGGGGGACGTGCGGTTGCGGACATGCTCTCTCTCCAGAAAAGGGCGCGTAACGTGGGTGCTGCAGGAGCGATGCCGGCGCCCTTGCTCATCCGGGCTGGCGGGGGTACGACGACCATCCATCGATCCTCAAGGGGGGCGGCACGATTCCGCCGGGGCAATGGGATCCACGGCCACCGCTGCGGGGGCCGCGCCTCTCCTTCCATGGTTGCACCACACCGGGGAGCGTCCTTGTCTGCCGGCCTGCAACATGCCAGGCCCCCGACCGCAGACCTGTCCAGCACCGGGGCTGCCACCCGGACGCTGCGTCATGCAGTCCCGGGCGGTGAAGCGGCGGGCGCATGCGCTCCCGCCCAGACCCCGTTTCACAGCTGTTTAACACGGGCTGAATCCGGCGGTCAATAAACTATTCCCCATACCCCAAGGCTATGGAAATAAAATATTTTCGTGATGCGCCGCACAATCCCGGCGCGGCATCACGCAAGTGCGCCTGGCGGACCGAGGGAACCGGGCGCGGGCCGGCGGCCCGTCGCCCACGCCTTCACGGGCAATCGCCCACGCGGCGGAATTCCAGATCCTGGTAGTCGTAGCTGAAGTCGATGTCCGGATCGATGGCGCGCATGTGCAGGGTGCGCTGCGCGCCCTCGCCGGAGAACACCAGCCAGGCCTCGGCGTCTTCGCCCAGCCCCTGCCACTGCACCCACGGGCGTCCGGCCGAGCGCATGACCCGACCGCGCAGGGCCGGCGATTTCGCCGCGGCGAAGGTGATGCCGGTACCCACCGGGCACAGCGTGACCTGTCCGAACCAGGGGTCGGCCCACACCCCGGCATCGGCGCCGAACTCACCCGCGGCGACCGCGGCTGCCGGCGCCAGCACCGGGCGCACGTGGCCGGCCGCGCGGCGCTGGGTCCGCTCGCGTTCCAGCAGCCCGGCGTAGTGCAGCACATCATGGCCGGCGGCTGGCGCGGTCTGGCGCTTGAGCAGCGCCTGCATCAGCGCGGTGCGCGCGTCCTCGCCCTCGCCATTGATCAGGATCACCACGCCACTGCGCCGGTCCGGCAGCAGGGCCAGCGACGAGTACATGCCCGACAACGTGCCGGTATGCGCCACCTTCCATTGCCCGTCCATGTCCGACAGGCGCCAGCCGTAGCCGTAGGCCAGGAAGTGGGTGTTGTCCCAGTCGCGCAGGCGCTGGCCGATGGGCATCGGCATGTGCGCGGTCCACAGCGCGCGGCGCTGGGTGGCGTCGAGCCAGCCCGGTACCCGCGCCGGATCGAGCAGCGCCTGCATCCAGCGCAGCATGTCATCCAGGCTGCAGCGCACGCCGCCGGCGGCCATCGACGGGAAGTCGGCAGCGACGTCGCCATCGCGCCCCACCACCACGTTGCGCTCGTCCTGGCGGTAATGCGGCTGGGCGACATTGCCCGCCTTCGCCGGCGACCATTCGCCGACCTGGCAGCGGTCCATGCCCAGCGGCCCGAAGATCTCCTGCCGCACCAGTGCCGCGTATGGCTTGCCGGCGGCTGCCGCGGCCACCTCGCCGGCCACCACGTAGAGCAGGTTGTCGTAGGCGTAGTCGGCGCGGAAGCTGCCGGCCGGCTTGAGGTGCGCCAGCCCGGCGATGATGTCCTGGCGGCTGAAGTGGTTGGGCTCCGGCCACAGCATCAGGTCGCCGGCGCCCAGCCCCAGGCCGCTGTTGTGGATCAGCAGGTCGCGGACCTGCATGTTGCGCGTCACCCACGGGTCGTACATGCGGAACGCGGGCAGGTACCTGGTCACCGGATCGTCCCAGCGCAGGCGCCCGGCCTGCACCAGCCGCGCCAGCACCGCCGCGGTCATCGCCTTGGTGTTGGAGGCGATCTTGAACAGCGTGTCGCCATCGACACGCCGTCCCTCGCCGGCGACCAGCTCGCCGCGGGTGGCGACGTGCACCACCTTGCCGTCCTCGATCACGCCCACGGCCAGGCCCGGCAGGCGGTAGTGCTCGAAGGCCTGCTGCACCGCCGCGTCGTAGAACGCGGCATCGGCATCGGCGGCGGGTACAGCGGCGTGGGCGATGCCCGGCAGCAGGGCGAGGCACAGCAGGATCGGTTTCATCGACGCGCTCCGTGCCGTTACGGCGTATCGGCCGTGGTCGACGCCGACGGCGCCCGGGCCTGCAGCAGCGACCGGCTCAGGCCGTAGAGGATGCGCCGGTCCTCGGCATCCAGCTCGGCGCCCTCGCTGCGCATGCCACGGAAGTGATGGCGGAAGGACTGCAGGGCGTTGGCGCGGTCGTCCAGCGGGTAGCCGATGGCGGCCATCGCCAGCCAGGCGTCGAACGCCGGCGGCGGATCGCCGGCGGCCGGGTCGGGCCAGATGCCGAAGCCGGCCTCGTGCAGGCGCTTCCAGGGGAACAGCGGGCCCGGGTCGATCTTGCGCCCCGGTGCCATGTCCTCGTGGCCGATGACCTGCTGGCGCGGGATCCCCAGGCGCCGGGTCACGTCGTCGAGCAGCACGATGAGCTTTTCGATCTGCACGTCCGGATACGGGCTGTAACCGTCGTTGTCGATCTCGATGCCGATCGACGCCGAGTTGAGGTCGGTGATGGTGCCCCAGCGTCCGTCGCCGGCATGCCAGGCACGCTTGCGCTCGTCCACCAGCTGGTACAGCGTGCCGTCCTTGCCCAGCAGGTAGTGCGCGCTGACCGGGCCGTTGCTGTTGGCGGTCCGCAGCGTGCGCAGGCTGCCCTCGGCGGTCTTGCCGGCGGTGTAGTGCAGCACCACCACCACCGGGCGCCGCGCGTCGAAGTTCGGCGAACGTTCCCACCTGGCCAGCGGATTGCGGTGCGCGCAGGCGCTCAGCAGCACGAGCAGCAGCAGCGCAACCAGCAGCCGCGGCAGCCCACGGGCCGGCCCACGTCCGCAGACCGGCGCCTGGGCAGCACGGGTTTTCCGATGGGTCATGTCCGCCTCCAGTCACTGGCCGGCTGTTCGCCGGACAGCATTTCATCCAGGCTCTGGCGGCGGCGCACCACCGCGTAGCGGTCGCCGTCCAGCAACACCTCGGCCGGCAGCGGCCGCGAGTTGTAGGTGGACCCCATCGATGCACCGTAGGCCCCGGCGCCGAGGATCGCCACCAGGTCGCCGGCCTCGCAGCGCGGCAACGCGCGCGCGGTGGCGAAGGTGTCGCCGGTCTCGCACACCGGTCCCACCACGTCATAGGTCGCGGCCTCGCGCCCGGCGGCGGCGCCCACCGGCACGATGTCATGCCACGCGTCGTACAGGCTGGGGCGCAGCAGGTCGTTCATCGCCGCGTCCAGCACCAGGAACCGGCGTGCCTGGCCGTGCTTTTCCAGCAGCACGCGGGTCAGCACGATGCCGGCCTCGGCCACCAGCCAGCGGCCCGGCTCGACCAGGATGCGCCCGCCGAAGCCGGCCAGTGCCTGGCGGATGGCATCGGCATACGCGCGCGCATCCGGTGCCTGCTCGCCTTCGCGGTAGCGCACGCCCAGCCCGCCACCGACGTCGATGCTGGCGATGGCGTGCCCGGCCGCGGCCAGTTCCTTCCAGAACGCGGCCATGCGTGCCAGCGCCTCGCGCACCGGGTCCAGGCTGAGCAGCTGCGAACCGATATGCATGTGCAGCCCGTCCAGGCGCACGTCGGGCCATTGCGCCTTCGCGTCGAACCAGGCGCGCGCCTCGGCGATGGACACGCCGAACTTGTTCTCGGCCTTGCCGGTGGAAATCTTGGCGTGGGTCTTGGCGTCCACGTCGGGGTTGATCCGCACCGACGCGACCGCGGTGACGCCACGCGCGGCGGCGATGCGCTGGATCGCGTCGAGTTCGGCGCGGGACTCGATGTTGAAGCGGCCGATGCCCACGTCCAGCGCCAGCGCGATCTCGGCGTCGGACTTGCCCACGCCGGAGAACACGATGTCGGCCGCGGCGATGCCGGCGCGCAGCGCGCGTTCGAGCTCGCCACCGGACACGATGTCCGCACCCGCGCCTTCCTCGGCCAGCAGGCGCAGCACCGCGCCGTTGCCGTTGGCCTTGACCGCGTAACGGATACCCGCGTCCAGCCCGGACAGCGCCTCGCGCAGCGCCCGTACCCGCTGGCGGATGGCCGGCGCGGCGTAGACATACAGCGGGGTGCCCTCGCGGGCCGCCAGCTCCACCAGATCGGCCTGCCGGAACGCCTCCGGCAGACCGCAGTGGTCATCTCGTGTGAATCCCTGATCCAAGGCATTGCTCCAAAAAAAGATGGCGGCCCCCATGCAGGGGCCGCCAGAGGAGGAACTCAGTACCGCGGTTGCATCGTCATTGCCGTGGCTGGATCAGAAGTTCCAGGTCACGACCAGCTGCGCGTAGCGGGGCGACTGCCAGCGGGTGCCGGTGCCATACAGGCCACGGGTGACGCCTGGCCCCTTTTCGTAGCGCGCACGCTGGTTGATGACTTCCTGTTCGTTGAGCAGGTTGTAGACCGACAGTCGCGCCTTCAGGTCGACTCCCTCGACCGGCAAGGTCCAGGTGATGTTGGCACCGAGATTGTAGGTCCAAGGCATGCGACCGCCCCAGCCACGTCCCGCGTACTCGAACTCGCGCTGGTCCCAAGGTCCGCTGCAATTCTTCACGCAGTGCCAGAACGAACCACCACCCGACCCCTCCGTCACGAAGCTGGCGGCGCCGGTGCTGTCACCCGGCCATGCAACACCCAACGCAGTGATCGGACCACCGGACAGCGCTGTGAACGTGCCGCCGAACGACCACATGTCATTGAGCTTGTAGCTTCCGCGCAACTTGATCTGATGGCGGTGATCGTTGAACAGCGGGCCGTAATCCTGGTTGTTGGCCGGATGGTCCCAGTGCTGGACCATGCCGGTGTCGCCATAGTTGGTATCCGAGTTCACAGGGCCTTCGTGGTTGCCTTCTGACTTCGACCACAGATAGGAAGCGTTGAACGCCCACTTGTCATCCCATGCACGATCGATCTGGAACTCCAACGCCTTATAGGTGCGCTTGGGCTTGAAGTAACCCATGATCTTGTCGCTGCCACCGGCCATGTAGCCTTCCTTGGACGTGTCAATGGTGACCCAACCGTCCTGGGCACAGCCCATGTCCTTGGTGCCCCACAACGTCAGCTTGTCGCCTGGATTGGCGATGGGCCACAAGGTGCCGTGGCGGACACCACACAGCGCATTAATGCGGATGTCGTCCATCGCGTTGGGCATGCGCCGATAGGTAGCATTGACGCCCCACGACCAGGCCTGGTTGATCATCTGCTGGAAGCCGAGGATCGCTTCGTCCTGATAGACCGCGTCCAGGTCGCGGCTCACGCTCTGGCGCAGGTCGTCGACCGGCAGATTGTACGAGTCGTCGACCGGGCCGATCTGCGCACCCAGGATCGGCTCCATGTAGCCGGAACCGGTAATCGGATTCGTAGCCGCACGCCAGCCGTCCAGCGCATAGAAGGTTCGTTCGTCGATCAAACCACCGGCGAAGTTGTAGTTGATGATATTGGTGACCGGCAAGTAGTAGCGGCCTAGATTGCCCGACAGCTTGGTGCTGCCGTCACCCTTCATGTCCCAGCTGAAGCCGAAGCGAGGCGACACAAGGCTATCCATCTTGATAAAGCTGGCGCCGGTCGCGGTCTTGTTGTCGAAACCATCCACACGTACGCCCAGGTTCAGTACCAGATTGGGGGTGACGCTCCAGGCGTCCTCCAGGTAGTACGCATTGGCAGTGGTCTCGAACACACCTCCGTCGATGCGGCGGCGCCCCATCACGATTGCATTGACACCGCCTGGTACAACCGCCCCGTTGTCCAACTCGGAACCCGGCGTCGTGCCGAAGACCGAATAGCGCATGCCCGGCGGCCCCGGGTAGTGCGTGGTGCGATCGGTGGTCATTTCCTCGCGGTCCAGGCCAAAGCGCAGCAGGTGGTCACCCAATGCCCACTCGAAGTCCAGACGCCCCACCTTGCGTTCGTCATGGTGGTTGACCACGGACGTAGATCCACTGGGATGGCAGCTGACAGCCGGCTTGCCCATCGCGGTGTAAACGGCGTTGTAGCTGGCATCGATAAGCACCTGCGGGCATAGGGCATCGGCCGGAGAGGCGCTGAGCGCCTGGCTGCGATTGACGCCATACATCGCCTTGGCGGTGAAGTTCTCGCCAAACTGCCCGATGTAGGTCAGCGAACCGTTCTTTCCGCCGCTGTCATCTACGCTCGTGCCCATCGAATCGCCGATGACCCGGGTGTTGAAGTCGTATTGACTGGTGGATCTGTCGGTGCTGGCTTCGTCCGAGAAAGCCAGCAGCTCGAGCCGGTGATCGTCCGTGATGTTCCAGTCCAGTTTGGCACCCCAGAATCCATTGTCGGACTTGGCGCGCGACCACTCGGTGCCGGCATTGTTGGTGTTGCCGTAATTTCCCTGGCGCTGCTCGTACATGCCGAAGAAGAACAGCTTGTCCTTTACCAGCGGCCCGGACGCCCAGACATTCGCTTTCATGAAGCTGCTGGTATCGTGGCTGGCCTTGTAGATGGCCGTGGCCGGCTTGCCATCCCCATCAACCCTGTCGAACTGGTGATCATCGGCCTTCGAGCGCCACGCGGCTGGCTCAAACGTGAACTCCACGCCGCTCTTGAACTCGTTGCTGCCGGAGCGGGTCACCGCATTGATGACGCCGCCCGTGCTGCGACCGAATTCCACCGAGTAGCCGCCGGTCTTGACCTGGAATTCCTGGAAGAAGGCAAATGGCGCGCTGGAAAAGCTTTGGCGCCTGTAGAAGTCTGTGACGTTCAGACCATTGATGAAGACAGAGTTCTCCGCAACCGACGAACCACCGAAGGAGATGCCGCCGAACGACGAGTTACCGCCGATCACGCCCGGAGCAAGCAGGGCGACCGACGACAGGTCCTGGGCCACCGGCATGCGCGAAAGCTCTTCGCGGTTGATGTTGAACGAGGACTCGGTCGAGTACACGTCCACCCGGTTGATGATGCGCGAACCGACCACCTGCACCGAGTCCAGCGTCACCGGGCCGGTGTCGCTGCCACCGAGGTTGACATTGGTGGTGCCGCCCAGCGAGACGTTGACCGCGACCGGCTCCTTGTCGGCCTGGCCGTCGCGCTTGACGGTCAGGCTGTAGTCGCCCACCGGCAGCTGGCTCAGGCGGTAGCTGCCGTCGCCACCGGCGGTGACCGTGCGGGTCAGCCCGGTGGCGGTGTTGGTGATGGTGATCTGGTCGCCGGCGTTGGCGCGGCCGGCGATGGCGCCGGTGGCACTCTGCGCCATGACGGTCGGTGCGAGCGCCCCGAGGCACGCACTCAGCGCGACGCTGAGCGCCGCCTTTTTCAGCATTTTCCTGTTCATCCCCTGCTCTCTCCTGCAGTGTTGTGTATTACAGCGGTGTCACGGAACTTCAGCCCTCCGGCGGTGGCAGGACCTGCCACTGGAAGTCGTAGTTCCATTGGTCGAAATAGAGATTGCCGCCCGCCCATTCGGCCTCGCCGCGCTGCGAGTCCACGGTTTCGGAGCGGAAGTGCTGCTTGGCCGGTACCAGCGCCTGCGCGTAGTCGTCGTTGAACGCGATGCGGTAGGCATCCAGCCCGCCGAAGTAGAAATCACGTACCGCCGGCACCGGGCTGTCGAGCGCGCCGGTGGTGACATCCATCGGCACCCAGCCATAGGGCGCCAGGTACAGCGCGCCCCAGTCGTGCAGGTTGCTGTAACCGGTGGTGTTGTCCGAGTACACCATGCCCGACTGCCAGCGCGCGGGTATGCCATTCAGGCGCAGCAGGCTCATCAACAACAGTGTCTGCTGCCCGCAGTCGGCGTGGGTAGCATGCAGCGCGTGGTCGCTGATGTTGCCGATGGTCGAGTACTCGCGCGCGCCCCCCCAGGGAATGCGGTCGACCGCGTCGAACAACCTGCGCGCGACGCGGTAGGGGTTGGTTTCACTGCCCACCACGCGCCGCGAGAACTCGCGCAGCGCCGGGGTGAACACGATGTGCGGCGCACGCTCGGCCAGGTACGGTGCCAGCGCCGGGTCGTCCGGCGTCGGCTGCACCTTGGCCGGGTCGATGGCGAAATGGCGCGCGTACACGGTGACCTCATAGCTCACCGAGAACGCGGTCGGCGTGCCGGCCACGGCCTTGCGTTCGAGGTAGGCGGTGCGCTGCAGCGTGGCTTCCGGCGCGACCTGCGCCCCGTCCGGCACGCTGCCCAGCAGGCGGATGTCCTGCTGCTGCCCGGGAATGGCCCGCGGGTACGGGATCCAGGCGCGGATTGTCTCGCCGGCCGGTACCGCATCGGCCTTGACCGTGAGCGACTGGGTGACCCGTACCCGCCGCGGCGCGACGCTGCTGGCGGCATCGGCCTGCGCGCGCTCGAGCACCTCCAGGTGATGCGGCGTGACCACCTCGAACGGGCCCGGTGCCGGCGGCCTGATCGCCGGCGAGCGCCGTGCGGCCGCCGCGGCACTGACCCGGAACAGGTTGGACGGTGCGCGGTTGAACCAGCGGCGCTGGCCATCGATGTCCAGGTGCTCGATCAGCCCGGCCTCGTCCCAGGCACGGAACTCGTCTTCGCGCAGGTCGGGAATGATGCGGCGCACGGCGGCCATCGCGTGCTCGCGGTCCAGGCTGAAATCCAGTCGCATGCGGCGCATGCGCTCGCGCTGGAACAGGTAGGCGTCACGCTGGCTCGCGTCCAGTGCCGGCTGCTGCAGTGCAGCGTCGATCTGCGCCTGCGCACCGGCAAAATCACCGCGGTCCACGCGCGCGGCCAGCTGCCCGGGTGTGTCCACGGCGCCCGCCATGGCGGACACCAGGCACAGCAGCAGGCCTGCCACGAGCCGGTACCGGGCAGGCCTGAAAGCGACTGGGACTTGGCGCAACGCTGGATCCACGGCAACACTTCCACGGGTACGCGGGATAACGGTTGTGTAACACGCGTGCGACAACGGGTCAATAATTTATTCTTGATTTCAAGGAAGAAAGGAATAAGTATTCCAATGCACCCAGAGGGAGTCCTCATGACCGCCACCCCCGTCCATCCCCGCCGCCGGCGCCTCACCTGGGCGTGCTGGTCCCTGCTGCTCGCCGCACCGCTGTGCGCGGCGCCGGCCTTCGCGCTCGGCGCGGCCACCGCTTCGCCACAGGACCATGCCGGCGTCATCGGCCTGCGCGAGGAATACCTGTCGGCCGCGCACTGGATCGCGCAGCTGTCCGATCCGGACCGGGTGATCCTCGACCGCGCCGGGATCGCGGCGCAGAACGCGCGCATGCGCCAGCTGGACGCGTCGATCCACGATCTGCGCGCACTGCCGGCGAACTTGACGCGCGAATTCGTGCGCGCGCAGATCGAGGCGATTTCACGCCCGCCGACCCGCACGCTGTACGACGTGCAGGGGAAGCCGGTCGACGCCGCGCAGCTGCGCGCGATCAGCGACAACCTGGCGCTGGACCGGATCGGCGAAACCCGCCCGCTGCAGTACGGCCTGGCCGTGCACCGCGCCGCGCTGCGCGCGTTCCCCACCGGGCTGCGCGTGTTCTCCAGCAGCGGCGACACCGACATCGACCGCTTCCAGGAATCGGCGCTGTTCCCCGGCGATGCCGTGGCGGTGCTGCATGAGAGCGCCGATGGCCAATGGCTGTTCGTCGCCAGCGAGCGCTATGTCGCATGGGTGGAGAAGCGCTTCGTCGGCATCGGTGACGCCGCCCAGGTGTTCGGCTACGGCGCCAGCGGCCCGTACCGGGTGATCACCGGCGCCACCGCCACCACCACGTACACCCCGGAAGAACCGCGCGTCTCGCGCCTGCAGCTGGACATGGGCGTGCGCGTACCGGTGCTGGCCGACTGGCCCGCACAGCAACCGGTCAACGGCCAGCAGGGCCATGCCGCGCACGTCATCCAGCTGCCGGTGCGCGACGCCGACGGCCGCCTGGGCTTCGCCCCGGCGCTGTTGCCGCGTTCGCAGGACAGCAGCGACGACTACCTGGCGCTGACCCCGCGCAACCTGCTCACCCAGGCCTTCAAGTTCCTGGGCGAGCGCTACGGCTGGGGCCACTCCTACGACACCCGCGACTGCAGCGGCTTCGTCTCCGAGGTCTACCGCAGTTTCGGCGTGCTGCTGCCGCGCAATACCAGCGCGCAGGCGGTGAGCCCGGCGCTGGACCGCATCGCACTCGGCGAGAAGGACGGCAAGGCGCGGCGCGACGCCGCGGTGGACGCGCTGCAGGTCGGCGACCTGGTCTACATCCCCGGGCATGTGATGATGACCATCGGCCATGCCGACGGCATGGCCTGGATGATCCACGATACCTCCGGTGGCAGCTGGTTCGGTGCCGATGGCAAGCGGGTCCAGGCCCACCTCAATGGCGTCTCGGTGACGCCGCTGCAGCCGATGATGGCCAGCGATACCGCCAGCTACGTCGACCGCATCACCAACATCCAGCGCATCCGCCCGCATACCACCAAATGAAGATCACCGATATCGAACTGGGCATGCTGCGCGTGCCCCTGAAAACCCCGTTCAAGACCGCGCTGCGCACCGTCGAATCGGTCGAGGACATCGTGGTGCTGGTGCGCACCGATACCGGCCACACCGGCTACGGCGAGGCGCCGGCCACCGCGGTGATCACCGGCGACACCCATGGCTCGATCATCGAAGCCATCAACAATTTCATCAAGCCGCGCCTGATCGGCGAGGACATCGCCAACCTCAACCGCATCTGCGGGCTGGTGCAGTCCTCGCTGGAACGCAACACCAGCGCCAAGGCCGCGGTGGAGATCGCCATCTACGACCTGTGGGCGCAGCTGCACGGCGCGCCGCTGTACCAGATGCTCGGCGGCGGCGACCCGGTGATCACCACCGACATCACCATCAGCGTGGATTACATCGACAAGATGGTGGCCGACTCGCTGTCGGCGATCGAGCGCGGCTTCGAATCGCTGAAGATCAAGGTCGGCAAGGACATCGGCCTGGACATCGAGCGGGTCAAGGCGATCCACGCCGCGGTCGAGGGCCGTGCCCTGCTGCGGCTGGACGCCAACCAGGGCTGGACCGCCAAGCAGGCGGTGTATGCCATGAGCGCGCTGGAGAACGCCGGCGTGGTGCTGGAGCTGCTGGAGCAGCCGGTCAAGGCGGCCGACATCGATGGCATGAAGTACGTCACCGAGCGGGTCAACACCCCGGTGATGGCCGACGAGAGCGTGTTCGGCCCGCACCAGGTGTTCGACCTGATCCAGCAGCGCGCGGCCGACATCATCAACATCAAGCTGATGAAGACCGGCGGCATCTCCAACGCGATCAAGGTCGCCGACATCGCCTCGCTGTACGGCATCCCGTGCATGATCGGCTGCATGCTCGAATCGAGCATCAGCGTGGCCGCGGCGGTGCACCTGGCGGTGGCCAAGTCGGGGGCGATCACCAAGGTGGACCTGGACGGGCCGTCGCTGAGCCTGTTCAACCCGGTCAATGGCGGGGTGATCTTCAACGAATCGGAGATCAGCATCACCGATGCGCCGGGGCTGGGCATCACCGAGGTACGCGGGCTGGAGATGCTGAAGGCATGACCGGCATGGCGACGGCAACCGACCTTGTTGCTGTCGCACTCCCTCGCGGGTGGGCCGCATCGCAGGAAGCAGTGGGGAGTGCTTCTGCCGTCGCTTCTGCCGTCGCTTCTGCCGTCGCTTCTGCCGTCGCTTCTGCCGTTGCCGTTGCCGTTGCCGTTGCCCGTGATTTTGCTCGTCGGCTTTTGATTTCCCCGGCCGTAGAGCGGGCCGAGCACCACAGCGGGCCGAGGGGCGAAGAGGCGCACGTGTCTGAGCGAAGCGAGTTGTGCGCCGTCCCCTTGGCACGCGAGGAGCGCAGGGGACCGGCGGGCGCAGCCCGACGGATCGCGTCCCGGCCCGTGTTTCTTTGGGCCACGTTTCTTTGCACGAGCAAAGAAAGGTGGCTCGCTCCCCGGAGGGGGCGAAAGCCCTTGATCCTGCTTCAGCCGTTGCTTGGGTTTTTGCTCTGGAAAGAAGCAACAGCCAAAGCGCGAAGCAGCCAAGGCATGAAGCAGAGCTTTCGCCCCTGCTTCGCAGGAGCGAGTTACTTCTCTTTGCTCGTGCAAAGAGAAGTAACCAAGAGAAAGCACGCCCCTGCCTCTGCGCCCAGCCCGCTACGCGGGCCGGGTCCACTCCGCCGGCGGGATTTTTCGACGAGACATCCCTGTCTCGTCGAAAAACGACGTGCATCCCTGCACGTCGCCCCTACGGGGTCTTGTCCGCCGGCTCCGTCGCTGCGGAAGGGGACCCGGGAAGTCAAAAGCACATGCAACTACAAGAGCAACAGCCGATCTTCCCCCGGCTGCCTTGCCAACGTAACGTCCCGGCTGGATGCCAAGCCTTACCGGCTCCGCAAAATCCTTTTAGAGTCACCCCATCGCAGCCGACGGCCCACCCATGCCACCCCTGGTAAAAATCCGCTCCGAACGCGAACAGATGTCGGCGATCGAACGGCGTATCGCCGACTTCATCCTGGACAACGCGCACCTGCTGCGCGACTACTCGTCACAGCAGCTGGCCAACGCGCTGGGCATCAGCCAGTCGAGCGTGGTCAAGTTCAGCCAGAAGCTCGGGTTCAAGGGCTACCCGGACCTGAAGTACTCGGTTGGCGCGGCGGTGGCCCTGGCCAGCAACGGCAACGGCAACGGCAACGTCACCGAATGGCCGCCGGAGAACGATCCGCACGGGTACCTGCAGGTAGCCGAGGGCCTGCGCCGCAGCAAGGCCGCGGCCGAGGAGGAGACCCGCGTCGCCAATCCGCAGGAAGAGGTCGAAGCGGTGATCGCGCTGATCGACGCCGCGCCCAAGGTGTTCGTCTACGGCCTGGGTGACGACGGCCTGTATGCCCGCGAGTTTGCCATGCGCCTGGCGCTGCTGGGCATCCTCACCGTGCAGCATGCCGACCCGATCCTGATGACCGCCAACCTGTCGGCCGCACGCCCGGGCGATGTGCTGCTGGTGTTCTCCGAGTTCGGCAAGCTGCCGCAGCTGTGGCAGCTCTCGCGCCAGTTCCAGGAGATGGGCGGCAAGGTGGTGTCGATCACCCGCCACACCGCCAACCCGCTGCGCGCGCATGCCGATGCCTCGCTGGCGATCTGCGCGCAGGACCCGCAGCCGCCGGTGGCGCAGCTGCTGTACCGTTGTTCGTTGCAGTACCTGCTGGATTTCGTGTTCGTGCTGCTGTGCCATGCCAACTCCGACCGCCAGCGCCAGCTAGCGTTGAACCAGGAGCGCATCCAGCAGTTGATCGACAACTGATTGCCGGAGCCGTCGCCATGCCCTCCCTGTTCCGTTCCTTCGCCCGCTGCCTGCTGCCGTCGCTCGCGGCGATGGCCGTGGCCACTGCTGCCGGCGCCGCGACGCCCGCTGCGCCGGTGCACGATGCGCGCCAGCTGGTGGTGGTCACCACGCCATCGTGGGACAGCCCTGCCGGCCGACTGCAGGCCTATGAGCGCACCGCGCAGGGCTGGACGCCGCATGGCGCCGGATTCGAGGTATCGCTGGGCCGCAACGGCAGTGCCTGGGGCCTGGGCCGGCACCCGGCGCAGGCGGACGGCCCGCAGAAGCGCGAGGGCGACGGCCGCAGCCCGGCCGGCGTGTTCGGCATCGGCGAGGCCTTCGGCTACGCGCCGCGGATGGACAGCGCGCTGCCCTACCAGCCGATGCTGGCCACCAGCTATTGCATGGATGTGCCCGATTCCCCGTTGTACAACCGCATCGTCGATGCCGAGGTGGTGGGCAGCGACGCGGTGGAGGGTTCCACCGAGCCGATGCGGCTGGACCTGCACAACCAGGGCGACCGCCGCTACCGCGAGGGCTTCGTGATCGAGCACAACCCGAAGGCCGAGCCCGGACGCGGCAGCTGCATCTTCGCCCACCTGTGGCGGCAGCACGGCGAGGCGACGGCCGGCTGCACTGCGATGGAACCGGAGCACATGTCCGCCCTGCTCGGCTGGCTGGACCCGGCCGCGCATCCGCTGTTCGTGCTGCTGCCCGAAGCCGAGTACCGGCGCCTGCAGCAACACTGGGGCCTGCCGGCGCCTGCGGCCAAGGCCGGGCATTGACCGGCGCCATGCCCGGGCGCTCCCGTATTCCCGCGGCAGGCGGTACCTGCCACGCCATGGATGGGCGAACCGGTCGCCTCAGGCATCGCCCTGAGGCATGAGGCGCGCCCGGCAGTAACGCCTCGCTCGTGGCACGGGCTCGCCCCCTGCCCTGTTTCCCTCCTTCCGCAATCCGGCCCTCCATGACCCCAACGACCCGACGTTTCCGGCTCTCCGCTCCCGTCAAAGTGCTGATCTCGCTGCTGGTCGGCGCGGTGGTCGGGCTGTCACTCACCCACCACGACCCGGCGCTCGCACTGCAGGTCGCCGAGTTCGCCCGGCCCATCGGCCGGCTGTGGCTCAATGCGCTGCAGATGACGGTGGTGCCGCTGGTCACCGCGCTGGTGATCGTCGGCGTCAACACCGCCAGCAACGCCGCCGCCTCCGGGCGTACCGCGCGCAACGCGATCCTGGTGTTCATCGTGCTGCTGGTCGCCGCGGCCAGCTTCTCGGCGGTGGTGACCCCGGCGCTGCTGGGCCTGGTGCCGCACGACAGCGCCACCATGCAGACCTTCCGTGCCGCGCTGCACGCGCCGGAGACGCTGTCCAAGGCGCCGACCGCCGCGCAATGGATCTCGTCGCTGATTCCAAGCAACGTGCTGGCGGTGGCGTCGGCCAACGCGATGCTGCCGCTGGTGGTGTTCGCGATGTTCTTCGGCTTCGCGCTGAGCCGGCAGGACGCCGAGCGCCGCGACCGCATCCTGGAGATCATCAAGATCATCGGCGACACCATGATCACCATCGTGCGCTGGGTGCTGTGGGCCGCGCCGCTGGGCGTGTTCGCGCTGGTGCTGGTGGTCTGCGCCGAGGTCGGGATGAGCGTGCTCGGCATCCTCGGCTACTACATCCTGCTGATGTGCGTGGTCTACATCCTGATCACGCTGCTGTTGTACGTGGTGGCGGTGCTGGCCGCGCGCGAGGGCCTGCGCCGCTTCGCCGCCGCGCTGGTGCCGGTGCAGGTCATCGCCGGCAGCACCCAGTCGTCGCTGGCCTCGCTGCCGGCGATGATCGACAGCGCGCGCAACCGGCTGGGCTACCCCACCGCGCTGACCTCGCTGGTGCTGCCGATGGCGGTGTCGCTGTTCCGGGTCACCAGCCCGGCACAGTACATCGCCGTGGCCAGCTTCATCGCCTGGCTGTACGGCATCGACATCACGTTCTCGCAGTATGCGGTGGCGGTGCTGCTGGCCGCGGCGATCAGCATGGGCTCCACCGGGCTGCCGGGCCAGGCCAACTTCATGACCAACAACATGCCGGTCACGCAGAGCATGGGCCTGCCGGTGGAACCGCTGGGCGTGCTGCTGGCGGTGGATACGATCCCCGACGTGTTCTGCACCATCGGCAACACCACCGGCGACATGACCGCCACCTCGATCGTCGCCAGGCGGATGGCGCCGGCCGACGAGGCCTGATCCGCGCGGCGGGCACGCACGATCGTGCATGCCGGCGTGCCTCGCGCGCCGGCTTCGCATAAGGTGTGCGGTTCCACCGCTTGCCGCCCTGGAGTTCGCCATGCCCCGCCCCCTGCTGCTCAGCCTGGCCCTTGCGCTGACGCCCGTCCTGTCCATCACCGCCTGTGCCGCGGACCCGGCCGCGCAGGCCGCGCTCAAGCCGGCGCAATGGCCGTTCACCGCCACCGAGGTGGCCCGCTTCGACAGTCCGTGGGCGATGGCGTTCCTGCCCGACCGCAGCCTGCTGGTCACCGAGAAGGCGGGCAGGCTGGTGCATTTCGACCCGGCCAGCGGCCGCCGCCATGAGATCGCCGGGGTGCCGCGGGTGGCGCATGCCGGCCAGGGGGGCTTCGGCGATGTCGCCCTGCACCCGCAGTTCGCCCGCAACGGGCTGGTCTACTACAGCTACGCCGAGCCCGGCGCGAACGACACCCGCGGCGCCGCGGTGGCGCGCGCGAAACTGGTGCTCGACGCGCAGGGCGGCGGCCGCCTGGTCGAGCCGCAGGTGATCTGGCGGCAGACGCCGAAGGTGAGCGGCAATGGCCACTACGGGCACCGCCTGCTGTTCGGGCCCGATGGCAAGCTGTGGATCAGTTCCAGCGAACGGCAGAAGTTCGACCCCGCGCAGGACATGGGCGGCAACCTCGGCAAGATCATCCGCCTCAACGACGACGGCAGCGTGCCCGCCGACAACCCGTTCGCCGCGCAGGGTTCGCCGGCCAACCAGGTGTGGTCGCTCGGCCACCGCAACGTCCTCGGGCTGGCGTTCGACGCGCGCGGGCGGTTGTGGGAAAACGAGATGGGCCCGAAGGGCGGCGACGAGCTCAACCTGATCCGGCGCGGCGGCAACTACGGCTACCCGCTGGTCTCCAACGGCGACCATTACGACGGCCGCGACATTCCCGACCACCACACCCGGCCGGAGTTCGTCGCGCCGAAGGTCAGCTGGACGCCGGTCATTTCCCCGTCCAGCCTGATCATCTACGACGGTGCACAGTTCCCGCAGTGGCGCGGCAATGGCTTCATCGGCGGGCTGTCGTCGCAGTCGCTGGTGCGCATCGCCTTCGACGGCGACAACGCGCGCGAGGCCGAACGCTTCGACATGGGCGCGCGCATCCGCGCGGTGACGCAGGGCCCCGATGGCGCGCTGTGGCTGCTGGAGGACGGCAGCAACGCGCGCCTGCTCAAGCTGACGCCGCGCACGTAGCCGCCACTGTCGTACGCGGGAGGGCGTGCCGTTGACGCCCCTCGCGCAACGGGCCTGCGCTACGGTTTGTAGCGCAGGCGCAGGTGCAGGCCGATGGCCTGCGTCAGGCCGTAGCAGACCAGGGCGGCAGCCAGGCCCAGGGTCAGCGGGCTGGCGTTGGCGGCGCCGGGCGCCATGCCCTGGCTGAAGGCGCCGTCCTGCCAGCGCCAGGCCAGGCGCGCGACCAGCAGCAGCGACAGGGCGCCGCCGATCCACGGATTGGGCGTATAGCCGGGCCGGCCTTCGCGCGCGTCGAAGCGCGTGTGTTTCAGCGCAAACCATCCCAACGCGATGCCGGCCAGCGCGCCCACGGCCATGCCGGCGGCCACGTGCGGCACGAAGGCCGCCGCCAGCCCGAGCATCGCCGCCACCAGCGCCAGGATCACGATGCGCGCCAGGGTGCGGCGCGGCTGCCAGGGCTGCCAGCCGAAGTGGCGGCGGAGCCGGCGGTAGTACATCCAGCCGAAACCGGCAGTCATCAGCCACGGCAGGTAGGTGGGCATCGGTGCGGGCATGACGGGTCTCCGTGGGCGCAGCGACAGCATCGCACGCCCGCTGCCCGCTTCAAGATGCCGGTCGTCATCCCGGCCCGGCAGGCGGGTCGGGGCAGGCGGTCAGGGCGCCAGCAGTTCGAACCGCACCGGTTCGCCATCGGCCGACGACGCGCACACCCACAGGTCGAACAGGCCGGGCTCGGCGGCGAACACGCCTTCGCTGTTGGTGAAGGCCAGCTGCCCGCGGTCGAGCCGGAACACCACGTCCCTGGCCTGGCCGGGCGCCAGCGCGATCTTCTCGAACGCCTTGAGTTCGCGCACCGGGCGCACGCGGCTGGCGACGCGGTCGTGCACGTACAGCTGCACCACTTCCTCGGCGGCCACGGTGCCGGTGTTGGTGACGGTGGTGGTGACGACCAGCTCGCCGTCCCAGTCCAGCTGCGGCGCGCTCAGGCGCGGCGCGCCGTAGGCGAACGTGGTGTAGCCCAGGCCATGGCCGAAGGCGTACAGCGGCGCATTCGGGATCTCGCGCCAGCGCGCCTTGAACTCGGACATCTCCGGCAGCTCCGGGCGGCCCGTGCGCGGGTGGTTGTAGAAGTACGGCTGCTGCCCGGAATGCTGCGGGAAACTCACCGGCAGCCGGCCCGACGGGCTGTAGCCACCGAACAGCACGTCGGCCACGGCGTGGCCGGTCTGGGTGCCGAGGAACCAGGTCACCGCGATGGCCCGGGCGTCGCGCACCGCGCCCTGCAGCGCCAGCGCGCGGCCGTTGCGCAGCAGCACCACGACCGGCGTGCCGGTCGCGGCGACCGCTTCGGCCAGTGCCTGTTGCACCGCCGGCAGCACGATCTCCACCCGCGACTGCGCCTCGCCGCTGTAGCGCTGCGGCTCGCCCAGCGCCAGCACCACCACGTCGGCGCGCCGCGCCGCGGCCACCGCCGCCTCGATGCCGCCTTCGACCGCGTCTTCCAGCGCGCAGCCGGGCACTACCTCCAGCAGCGCGTCGTCGTCCAGCGCCGCGCGCATGCCGGCTTCCAGCGTCACGTAGCGCGTCTTGTCGCCGAACAGGGTCCAGCAGCCTTCGATGTTGTCGCGGTCGCGGGCGAACGGCCCGATCAGCGCGATCCTCTGCCCGGCCCGGCGCAGCGGCAGCGCGGCGCCGTCGTTCTTCAGCAGCACGATCGAACGCCGCGCCGCGTCGCGCGCCAGCGCGTCATGCGCGGCGAGGTGCGAGGTATCGGCCTCGCGTGCCGGGTCCAGCGAGCGGTAAGGGTCGTCGAACAGGCCGATGGCCTCCTTCAGGCGCAGGATGCGGCGCACCGAGGCATCCAGTGCCGCCATCGGCACCTGGCCGCTGCGCACCAGCCCCGGCAGGTGCGCGGCATAGAAGCCGCTCTGCATGCTCAGGTCGAGCCCGGCCAGGAATGCCTTGGCGGTGGCGTCGGCTTCGTCGGCGGCGTAGCCGTGGGCGATCAGCTCCATGTCGGCGGTGTAATCGGACACCACCACGCCGTCGAACCCCCACTGCCCGCGCAGCAGGTCGGTCAGCAGCCAGCGGTTGGCGCTGGCCGGCACGCCGTTGATGTCGTTGAACGCGCTCATCAGCGCGCGCGCGCCGGCCGCCAGCGCGGCCTTGAACGGCGGCAGGTGCACGTCGTGCAGGGTCTGCGGCGAAATGTCCACCTGTGCGTATTCCATGCCGGCAGCCACCGCGCCATACCCGGCGAAGTGCTTGGGCGTGGCCAGCAGCGAATCGGCGGCGGCCAGGTCCGGGCCCTGGAAACCACGCACGCGCGCGGCGGCGAAGGCGCAGCCCAGCACCACGTCCTCGCCGGCCGATTCCGCGCCCCGGCCCCAGCGCTGGTCGCGGGCGATGTCCACCGCCGGTGCGTAGGTCCAGTGGATGCCGGCGGCGGTGGCCTCGATGGCGGTGGCGCGCGCGGTGCGCTCGGCCAGCGCCGGTTCGAAGCTGGCGGCCTCGCCCAAGGGGATCGGGAACACCGTGCGCATGCCGTGGATCACGTCCGCGGCCAGCGCCACCGGGATGCCGAGCCGGCTCTCCTCCACCGCCACGCGCTGGATCTCGCGGCCCTGCGCGGCGCCGACGCCGTTGAACAGGCAGCCGACGCGGCCGGCACGCACCTGCTCCAGCACCTGCGCGGCGTTGCGCACGTTGGCCTCGGGATTCACGTCCGGCGCGAACGGGCGGACCATGTCGGCGAACACGCCCAGCTGGCCCACCTTTTCTTCCAGGGTCATGCGGGCGATGAGGGATTCGATGCGGTCTGCCACCAGCGGCGGTCCTTGTGGAAACGCTTTCAGAGCGCGGATTCTAGCCGTGTCGCCGTGAAGCCGGCGACGCCGGGCCAGGCCGCCGTACGCTAGCCCGTGGCCGGCCCGCCGCGCATCGCCATGAGCATGGCGTCGCTGGACTCCTGGAACACGCGCAGGCCGAACTCGGGCAGGATCGCCAGCAGGTGGTCGAACACATCGGACTGGATCGCCTCGTACTCGCCCCACGCGGTGGTGACGGTGAAGCAGTAGACCTCCAGCGGCAGACCCTGCGGCCCCGGCGCCAGCTGCCGCACCAGCAGGGTCATGTCCTGGTGGATGCCCGGGTGGCTGCGCAGGTAGCGCTCGACATAGGCGCGGAAGGTGCCCAGGTTGGTCAGCCGCCGCGCGTTGACCTCTTCCGGGTGCGCCTGCGCCACCTGCGTGTTCCAGCGCTCCAGCTCGGCCTGCTTGCCCGCCAGATAATCGTCGAGCAGGCCGAACCGCTGCAGCCGGCCCAGTGCCGCCGCGTCGAGGAACTGCACGCTGTGCTGGTCCAGGTACAGCGCGCGCTTGATCCGGCGCCCGCCCGCCTCCTGCATGCCGCGCCAGTTCTTGAACGATTCGGTGACCAGCTTCTTGGTCGGGATGGTGGTGATGGTCTTGTCGAAGTTCTGCACCGTCACCGTGTGCAGGGCGATGTCGATCACGTCGCCATCGGCGTTCTGGCTGGGCATCTCGATCCAGTCGCCGATGCGCACGCGGCCGTCGCCGCTGATCTGCACGCTGGCCACCAGCGACAGGATGGTGTCCTGGAAGATCAGCATCAGCACCGCGGTAGCCGCGCCCAGGCCGGTGACCAGGTAACGCAGGTCCACGCCGGCCAGGGTGGCGACGATGGACAGCCCGGCGATCACGAAGATCACGATCTTGGCGACCTGCAGGTAGCCCTTGATCGGCTTGTCGCGCGCGTCCGGGCGCCGCTCGTAGAGGTCGTTGGCCGCGTCCAGCGCATGCGATACCGCCAGCGCCACGGTCAGTACCGCCCACGCCTGGCAGGCGCCGACGACGAACGTCACCACGCCCGGCGGCAGGTCCGGCACCACCTTGATGCCGGCGGCGATCACCTGGCTGGGCACCACGTTGGAAAGGCGCGCGATCACCCGCATCAGGTGGCTGCCGCGCCCGGTCTCGGCGCCGGGCAGGCGGCTGAGCAGCCGGCGCAGGCCGCGCAGCAGGATGCGCTTGGTGACCCAGTTGGCCAGCCCCGCGGCCACCAGCAGGGCCAGGATCGTCAAGGCCAGGTAAGCCCCGGGATAGGGTTCCAGTGTGTCCTGCAACCGCTCGAGCCACTGTACCGCCACCACCGCATCCACCATCCGTCGTCTCCTGTGTGTTTCCGTGTACTTCGTTCCGCGCGCTTACCGGCCGGCCGGCAACGTGCTCAGCCCCGCTCGCGCTCGATGACCACGCCCACCGCGCGCGCGCCGCGCACCGCGCCCGGCTTGCTCAGCTTCAGCCGCAGCCAGCGCACGTCGAACTCGTCCAGCACGATGGCCGCGCAGCGCTCGGCCAGGGTTTCCACCAGGCCGAAATCGGATCCACGCACGTAGTCCTGCAGGCGCCGGCTGACCGCCTTGTAGTTGAGGGTGTCGGCAATGTCGTCGGTCGCCGCCGGCCTGCGGTTGTCGAAACCCATCTCCAGGTCGAACACCAGGGTCTGGCGGATGCGCCGTTCCCAGTCATAGATGCCGATCAGGGCGTCGATCTCCAGCCCTTCGATGAATACCTTGTCCATTGCGTCCGTCGCGGTGAATGAACGGACATGGTAACGAGCCGCTGCTGAGCCTGCCGTTACGGCGCAGGAGGGGGCGCCCGGGCGCACGGCCCGGGACGCGGGGCGGCGTCACACCGGTGGCAGGGTCGCCATGTCCCAGCGCGGCACCACCTTCACCTCGGCCGGGCTGTGCTGGCCGGCCTGCAGGCGCAGCGCGCCGGCGAAGGCGATCATCGCGCCGTTGTCGGTGCACAGCGCCGGGCGCGGGAAGCACACGCGGCCGCCGCGGCGCTGCGCCGCATCCTGCAGTTTGGCCCGCAGGCGCTTGTTGGCGCCGACCCCGCCGGCCACCACCAGCACGTCGCAGCCGGCCGCCTCCAGCGCGCGTTCGCACTTGATCGCCAGGGTATCGACCACCGCGTCCTCGAAGCCGCGGGCGATATCGGCGCGCGTCTGCTCGCTCTGGTCGCTGTCGCGCCAGGCCAGCAGCACCTGGGTCTTGAGCCCGGAGAAACTGAAGTCCAGCCCCGGCCGGTCGGTCATCGGCCGCGCGAACCTGAAGCGCCCCGGCGTGCCGATCTCGGCCAACCTGGCCAGTTGCGGCCCGCCGGGGTACGGCAGGCCCATCAGCTTGGCGGTCTTGTCGAAGGCTTCGCCGGCGGCGTCGTCCAGCGTCTCGCCGAGCAGGCGATAGCTGCCGATCGCGTCCACCGCGATCAGCTGGGTATGCCCGCCGGAGACCAGCAGCGCCACGAACGGCGGTTCCGGCGGGTCGTCCTCCATCAGGGGCGCCAGCAGGTGGCCTTCCATGTGGTGCACGCCGATGGCCGGCACGTCCAGCGCCCAGGCCAGCGAACGCGCCACCCCGGCGCCGACCAGCAGCGCGCCAACCAGCCCGGGGCCGGCGGTGTAGGCCACGCCGTCCAGTTCGGACACGGCGATGCCGGCCTCGTCCAGGGTCTGCCGGATCAGCGGCAGGGTCTTGCGCACGTGGTCGCGGCTGGCCAGCTCCGGCACCACGCCGCCGTACTCGGCATGCAGCGCGATCTGGCTGTAGACCGCATGGGCGCGCAGGGCGTCGACGCCGGACAGCGCGGTGTCGTACACCGCCACGCCGGTCTCGTCGCAGGAGGATTCGATGCCAAGGACTTTCATGCCGGTATTGTGAACCTGCCGACGCGTGTTTACGAACCGCCCGGGGTCCGTCCCGGCGGCCGGGACCGCGGCCACGCCCGCCCCCGCGCCGCGCCGTCCTGCCGGCCCACTTGCGCCCGGATTCAAAGCGGCTATAATGCGCGGCTCACCGGGCGTGACCCGGTCTCACTGTGTCCCGGAGATTCCATGCCCAGCGTCAAAGTCCGCGAGAACGAACCTTTCGAGTTTGCGCTCCGCCGCTTCAAGCGCACCTGCGAAAAGGCCGGCGTGCTGGCCGAGACCCGCAAGCGCGAGTTCTACGAAAAGCCGACCCAGGAACGCAAGCGCAAGGCTGCTGCTGCCGTGAAGCGCCAGCTGCGTCGTTCCTCGCGCGACGTCACCAAGCGTCAGCGCCTGTACTGATCGGACGCAACTCCTGAACGGGGGCTTCGGCCTTCCGTGACCGGAGTGGAAGCCGGCACGCGCGAGCGTAGCCGGCTTTTTGCGTTCCCGCGCCCCGTGCGCACCCCCGCATTCCGATCCCGCAAGAGGTGATCCATGAGCCTGAAACAGCAACTGACCGACGACATGAAGGCCGCCATGAAGGGCGGCGACAAGCACTCCCTGGGCGTGATCCGGCTGATCAACGCGGCGATCAAGCAGAAGGAAGTAGACGAGCGCATCGAGCTGGACGACGCCGCAGTGATCGCGGTGCTGGACAAGATGGTCAAGCAGCGCAAGGACTCGGTGACCCAGTACGAGGCCGCCAATCGCGAAGACCTGGCCAAGGTCGAGCGCGAAGAGATCGTGGTGATCGAGCGCTACCTGCCGGCCAAGCTGGGCGAGGCCGAGATCCTGGCCGCGATCAACGCCGCGATCAGCGAAACCGGCGCCAGCAGCGCGGCCGACATCGGCAAGCTGATGGGCGTGCTCAAGCCGCTGCTGGCCGGCCAGGCCGACATGGGCCTGGTGTCGAAGCTGGTCAAGCAGGCGCTGGCCGGCTGAGTCCGGCGCACCCGACCTGCCGCTGCCGCCAGCGGCGGGCCGGCGCGCGGCCGCCCATCACGGCGGCTACGCGGACGGGTATGCCATCCTGCGCGGCATGGCGCCCCTGTCACCGCACATGAAGCACCGCCTGGCGCGGTTGCAGCAGAGCCTGCCGGCCGCCCTGGTCCGCCGCTTCACCGAAGCGGACGTGATGACCCAGGCGGCCTCGCTGGCGTTCTATACCCTGCTTTCGCTGGCCCCCCTGCTGGTATTGCTGCTGTGGCTGACGGCCTCGCTCTACCCGCCCGCGCAGCAGGCACTGGTCGGCCAGATCGGCGCGCTGGCCGGGCATAGCGTCGCCGAGGTCGCCGACACGGTGATCGCCAATGCCAGCGCGCAGCCCGACCTGGGCTCGCTGGCCGGCGCGTGGAGCCTGTTGCTGCTGTTCATCGGCGCCACCGTCGTGTTCGCCCAGCTGCAGGCCGCCCTGAACCGTATCTTCCGCGCCGACCTGCAGCGTTTCGACGGGATGCTGGGCTGGCTGAAGAAGCGCATCTTCTCGGCCGGGGTGGTGCTGGCCCTGGGCTTCCTGCTGATCGTGTCGATGGTCGCCACCACCGCGCTGCAGGTGGTGTTCGCGCACCTGCCGTCGCTGCTGCCGGCGGTGGGCTACGTGTCCACCCTGCTGCTCTACACCCTGGGCTTCGCGTTCCTCTACCACTACCTGCCCGACCGCCCGGTGGCGTGGCGCCAGGCCTTCGGCGGCGGCGCCATCACCGCGGTGCTGTTCACCCTGGGCCGCTACGGCATCGGCCTGTACATCGCCAACGCCGCGCCCGGCAGTGCCTATGGCTCAATGGGCACCCTGGTGATCATGCTGGTCTGGGTGTACTACGCCAGCGTGGTGTTCTTCGCCGGCGCCCTGGTCACCGCGGTCATCGACGAACGCGCGCATGCGCGCGCGGCCACGGCCATGCCCGGGCCGGGCGTCTAGTACACTTGCCGCACACCTTCGCCATGTACCGCCCGCAGCGGTGCTCCAGTCCCCCGCATGGCCCGAATCCCCGACGCGTTCATCGACGACCTGCTCGCCCGCTCCGATATCGTCGAAGTGGTGGGTTCGCGCGTGCCGCTCAAGCGCCAGGGCAAGGAATACGCGGCGCGCTGCCCGTTCCACGACGAGCGTTCGGCCTCGTTCACGGTGTCGCCGACCAAGCAGTTCTACCACTGCTTCGGCTGCGGCGCGCACGGCACCGCGATCAGCTTCCTGATGAACTACGACCGCCTCGAGTTCCTCGACGCGGTGGAGGAACTGGCCAAGCGCGCCGGCATGGAGGTGCCGCGCGACGCCCACCCGCGCAGCCCGCAGCAGCAGGATGACAGCCGCGACCAGTACTCGGCGCTCGACGCCGCCGCGCGCTTCTTCCAGAAGCAACTGGAGGGCAGCGAAAAGGCGCTGGCCTACCTCGATGGCCGCGGCGTGGACGCCGATACCCGCGCACGCTTTTGCATCGGTTATGCGCCGGACGGCTACAGCGCGCTGAAGGACGCGCTGGGCAAGGACGAGCGGCGGATGAAGCTGCTCGACCGCGTCGGGCTGTTCTCCAAGAACGACCGCGGCCATGTCTACGACAAGTTCCGCGACCGGGTGATGTTCCCGATCTTCGACCGCCGCGGCCGGGTCATCGCCTTCGGCGGCCGGGTCATGCAGAAGGACGACGGCCCCAAGTACCTCAACTCGCCCGAGACCGCGCTGTTCCACAAGGGCCGCGAGTTGTACGGGTTGTGGCAGGTGCGCCAGGCCAACCAGAAGATCGAGCGGCTGATCGTGGTCGAGGGCTACATGGACGTGGTCAGCCTGTTCCAGTTCGGCGTCACCCAGGCGGTGGCGACGCTGGGTACCGCGACCACGCCCGACCATGCCGAGCTGCTGTTCCGCAATGCGCCGGACGTGTACTTCTGCTTCGACGGCGACGCCGCCGGCCGCCGCGCGGCGTGGCGCGCGCTGGAGTCGGTGCTGCCGCGGATGAAGGACGGGCGCCAGGCGTTCTTCCTGTTCCTGCCCGACGGCGAGGATCCGGACACCATCGTGCGCAAGGAAGGCGCCGACGCCTTCGACGCGCGCCTGAAGCAGGCCACGCCGCTGTCGCAGTTCTTCTTCGACGAGCTCACCCGCGAGATCAACCTGGGCACGCTGGACGGCAAGGCGCGCCTGGCCGAGCGCGCCAGGCCGATGCTGGCGCAGATTCCCGACGGCGCCTTCGGCGACCTGATGAAGCAGGAGCTGCAGCGCCTGACCGGCATCGGCCGCGCGCCCGCCGGCACCGCCGCCGCGCCCGTGCGCCGCGCGGCGGCCGCACCGGTGCAGAAGCGCAGCCTGGTGCGCGCGGCCATTGCCCTCCTGCTGCAGCAACCCTCGCTGGCGCTGAGCCTGGAAGGCCACCATGCCATCGCCGGCCTGCGCCTGCCCGGCATTGAACTGCTGCTGGAACTGCTGGAGCTGGTGCAGCAGCGCCCGGACATCAGCACCGGCGCGCTGCTGGAGCATTTCGATGGCCGCGAGGAACAGGCCGCGCTGCATCGGCTGGCCGCCGTCGCCCTGCCCGGCGACGAGGCCAGCTGGACCCAGGAGCTGCACGACGCCATCGTGCAGCTGGAGAAGCAGCTGCTGCAGCAGCGGCTGGACGAGCTGCAGGCCAAGCAGCGCCAGCAGGGCCTGGACGAGACCGACAAGTTCGAACTGCGCGAGCTGCTCAAGGCGCGCGCGACGATGCGCTGAGGCGCGGACGGAGCGAAGCGATGCATAAACACCTGCCGAAACTGCTGTTCCTGCTGCTGGCCTGCGCCGGCGCCACCGCTGCCGCCGGGCAGGGACTGAAGCAGCCACGCCCGGGCCTGTTCACCGGCGGCCAGCCCAGCGCGCAGCAGCTGCGCGACGCCGCGCAAGCCGGCGTCACCAGTGTCATCGACCTGCGCATGCCGCACGAGGACCGCGGCTATGACGAGGCCGCTGCCGCCGAGGCGCTGGGCCTGCGCTACGTGCGCCTGCCCATCGACGGTGCCGGCGGCATCAGCGAGGCCAACGCGCGCACGCTGGACCGCCTGCTGCGGCAGGACCCCGGCAGCACGCTGCTGCACTGTGCCTCGGGCAACCGCGCCGGGGCGCTGCTGGCGCTGGCGCAGGCGCGGGTGCACGGCGCGTCGCCCGAAGCCGCGCTGCAGTTCGGCCGCGATGCCGGCCTGACGTCGCTGGAGCCGGCCGTGCGCGCGGCGCTGGAGCACCCCGCGCGGCCATGACCGCGCCACACCGACAAGGACACCCCTGCCGATGACCCGCTGGTGGTCGCGCCTGCGACCGGACAACTTCACCCTCGCCCTGCTCGCCACCGTGGCCCTGGCCAGCGTGCTGCCGATGACCGGCGATGCCGCGCGCGGGCTGGACCGCTTCACCGACCTGGCCATTGCCGCCCTGTTCTTCCTGCATGGCGCACGCCTGCCACGCGAGTCCATCGTCGCCGGCATGCTGCACTGGCGCCTGCACCTGGTCATCCTGGCCTGCACGTTCGTGCTGTTCCCGCTGCTGGGGCTGGCGTTCAAGCCGCTCGCCGGATGGGCGCTGACGCCCGACCTCTACGTCGGCGTGCTGTTCCTGTGCGCGCTGCCGTCCACGGTGCAGTCATCCATCGCGTTCACTTCGATGGCCGGCGGCAACATCCCGGCGGCGGTGTGCGCGGCCTCGCTGTCGAGCATCCTCGGTGTGTTCCTGACCCCGCTGCTGATGGGCCTGCTGGCCGGCAGCCAAGGCGGCATGGCCGATCCGCTGCACGCGGTCGGCGCGATCATGCTGCAGCTGCTGGTGCCGTTCGTCGCCGGGCACCTGCTGCGGCCGTGGATCGCGCGCTGGGTGGAGCGGCAGCGCGCGCTGCTGCGCTACACCGACCAGGGCACGGTGCTGCTGGTGGTCTATGGCGCGTTCGGCGAATCGGTGGTGGAAGGGCTGTGGCACAAGACCCCGGTGGGCTCGCTGCTCGCCGCCGCGGGGGTCGCGGTGGTGCTGCTGGCCATCGCCATGCCCGGCATCACCTGGCTGGCGCGGCGGCTGGGGTTCAGCCGCGAGGACGAGATTCCCATCGTGTTCTGCGGCTCCAAGAAGAGCCTGGCCACCGGCGTGCCGATCGCCAAGGTGCTGTTCGCCGGCGGCAGCCTCGGCGCGATCGTGCTGCCGATCATGATCTACCACCAGCTGCAGCTGATCGTCTGCGCGGTGGTGGCGCAGCGCTACGCGCGCCACGCCCCGTAGCCGAGGGGCTTGCCCGCAGGAGGCGTTCCCGGTGAAGCTTCGTGCGGGGCAAGCCCCGCACCTGCGGCACGGGCCCGGCCTCAAAGCCAGGGCAGCAGCCAGTGGTCCACCAGCAGGAAGGCGAACAGCGCCATCAGGTAGACCACCGAGTAGCCGAACATCTGCATGTTGAACATCTCGTCCGGCGGATCCTGCATCTTCCACGCGTACCACAGGAACACCAGGTTCAGCACGGTGGCGCCGCCGAGATAGAACACCCCGCTCATGCCCAGCGCCACCGGCAGCAGGGTCACCACCACCAGCACCACCGAATAGAACAGGATCTGCCGGCGGGTGTGCGCCACGCCATGGGTGACCGGCAGCATCGGCACCGCGGCCTTGGCGTAGTCGGCGCGGCGGAAGATCGCCAGCGCCCAGAAATGCGGCGGCGTCCACACGAAGATGATCAGCACCAGCAGCGAGGCGTAGGCCCAGTCGGAGCCCCCCTGCATGCCGGTCACCGCCGCCCAGCCGAGCAGTGGCGGGGTCGCGCCGGCGAGGCCGCCGATGACGATGTTCTGCGACGTCGCCCGCTTCAGGTACACGGTGTAGACCACCGCGTAACCGATCAGCGAGGCGAAGGTCAGCACCGCGGTGATCACGTTCACCCACAGCACCAGGATGGTCATCGACAGCGCGGTCAGTGCGCCAGCGAACACCAGCACCTGCCGCGGGGTCACCTTGCCCACCACCAGCGGCCGCCACGAGGTGCGCGCCATCTGCGCGTCGATGCGCGCATCCAGCAGCTGGTTGATCGCCGCGGCGGCGCCCGCCGAGAGCCAGATGCCGATGAAGGCCACCGCGCCGGTCAGCGCCTGCGCGGCGGTCGGCCAGCCGGGGATCGCCAGGAACATGCCCACCAGCGCGGTGAACACGATCAGGGCCACCACCTTGGGCTTGGTCAGGTCCCAGTAATCACGCAACGTCGTACTCATCGGCTCACTCCGGGGCACGCAGCCGCGCCAGCAGCGAGACCAGCACGAACAACAGGCACACGGCGCCGCCGTTGTGCATCACCGCCACTGCCAGCGGCAGCGCGAGCTTGACGTTGAGCACGCCCAAGGTGACCTGCAGCAGTACCAGCACGCCCAGCGCGCTGGCCCAGCCGCGCATGCCCGGCAGGCGGAACATGCGCACCGACAGCACCAGCAGGTACACGGCCACGACCACGGCCATCATCCGGTGCGCCATCTGGATGGCGATGCGCGAGGCGCCGTCGAGCACGCCGCCTTCGTAGTCCACGCCGATGCCGCGCCACAGGGTGAAGCCTTCGGCGTAGTTCTGCGGCGGCCACCACTGGCTCACGCAGCGCGGGAAATTGTCCAGCGACGCACTGCCGCCACCGCAGGCCAGCGCCGCGTAATTGGCGCTGACCCAGCCGCCCAGCGCGATCTGCAGCACCAGCAGCGCCAACCCGGCGCGCAGCCACCAGCGCAGGCGCGGTGCCTGTACCAGGGTGATCGGCAGGTGCGTGGCCTTCCACGCCATCCATACCAGCAGGCTGAACATCAGCATGCCGCCGAGCAGGTGGCCCATGACCACGATGGGCTTGAGCAGCCAGGTCACCGTCCACATGCCCAGCAGCGCCTGGAAGATCACCACCGCCAGTGTCAGTACCGCCGCGCGCGACAGGTCGATGTTGGACCAGCGCAGCGCCGCCAGCAGCAGGATCACCTCGCCGCCGATCGCCAGCACGCTGGAGGCGACATGTTCGCCGCGCATGTAAAGGGGAATGGCCAGCGCCACCAGCGCCGAGGCGGTCACCACCTGGGCCACGCCCCGGCGGTGGCGGCGCGCGGCCAGCAGCGCCAGCGCCAGCACCTCGACGCCCAACAGGCCGGCCAGGAAGCGGTGCACCTGCTCGCGCCAGGCCTTGTGGCTTTCCAGCGGGCGGATCTCGCTGGCCACGTGCTGCGCGGCCTCCACCTGGGTCTGCGGCCAGGTGACGCGGCCGTAGCAGGTCGGCCAGTCCGGGCAGCTGAGCCCGGCATCGGACAGGCGCACGAACGAGCCGAACATGATCGTGCTCGCGGTCATGATCAGGGCGAACCACGCCAGGCGGTGGAAATTGCGGTACAGCGCCGGACGCGCGGGGGCATTCATCGGATGGAACTCACTTCAGTTTCAACAGCCTGGAAAGATCGGTGCGCAGGCCGCCCGGGTCGAAGCCGGGCGCATAACGCAGGACCACGAAGCCGTTGGGATCGATCACGTAAACCGGGATGCCGGCGGGGTCGTCCACCCCCGGCAGTTTCGCGCGGAACGCCGGCGAGGCCTGCAGCACCTTGAGCGCCGGCGAGGCCACCACCTGTTCCGGCGGCGTGCCCAGCCACAGTATCTCGACATTATCGGCGTTATGCCCGAACAGCCGCCATACGGTGTCCAGCTGCTGCGACAAAGTGACGCAGGCCGGCGCGCAATCGGCGGCCGGCGCCAGCACGATGCGCCAGTGGCGGGCGGCCGGGTTCCATGCATAGGCGCTGCCGTCGGCCAGCCGCAGCCGTTCCTGGCGCAGGTCCAGCGCCGGGTCGAACAGCTGCCCGTGGTTGCGGTTGACCTGCGGCATCCAGCCGGAGAAGCGCAGGATGCCCGCCAGCGCCATCGACCCGAAGAACAGGGCGAAAATGAGCAGCAGCACGCGGCGGCCGCGCTTGCGGATGACGAGTTGTTCCGGGGTCAGGGCATTCATGTGCGGCATTTTCCCATGGCTTGGCGTTCAGCGCCCGCGGCGGCGGACATGCAGCACGCCGGCGATCACCAGCACCGCCAGCGCCATGGCGAACCACTGCACCGCATAACCGAGATGGCGCGAAGGTGGCAGGGTATTGGGCAGCAGCTCCAGGTCGCGGGCGTAACCCAGTGGCATGGCCGGATCCAGCCGCAGCACCTGGCCCGGCAACGCAGCGGCCGGCAGCTGCAGCTGCGCGGCGATGGCGGGAATGTCCAGGCGCGTGGCCAGCCACACCCGCGGCTGCGCGGTGGCCGCCAGCGCCGGCCCCAGCGCCAGGCCCGGTGACGGCGGCGGCGCCCACAGGCCCTGCACCTCGATCCGCCCCTGCAGCGGCACGATGGGCGGCAACCGGCGGTCGCCCGGCAACGGCAGCCAGCCCAGGTCGACCAGCACCGCATTACCTTCCGCGCGCGCGGCCTGGTACACCTTCAGCCCGGGGCGGCCATCGCGCAGCTGGTTGTCCAGCAGCACCGTGGCGGGCAGGAACTCGAGCGTGTCGTGCACCCAGTGCAGCGTGGCCGGCGCGCGCATCGCCTGCGCCAGCGCCAGCCCGTGGCCGCGCTCCGGCGGCACCTGCGCCAGCAGCGCCTGCTTGTCGTGCATGCGCTGCAGCTGCCACGCGCCGAGCGCGCTGAACAGCGCGGCCACCGCGAACGCCAGCAGCCAGCCCAGCAGCCCCGTGTGCTGTCGCGTCATGACAACGGCGCCGCGAGCGGGTGAGATAGCAACGCCTTCCCACTCCTAGAGCCGTGCATGAATGATTCGCTGAAGACACTGCTGGTGATCGCGTTCCTGATCGTCATCGTCTGGAATCTTGGCGCCGGGCTGTACTACCTGATGATCGACCGCGGCCAGACCAAACGCACGGTCAATGCCCTGACCCGGCGCATCGTGCTGTCGGTGGTGCTGATCCTGCTGGTGATCCTGGGCATCTACAGCGGCTGGATCAGGCCGCACGGCGTCGGCGGCTGACACCGGGCGCGTCCATGAAGTGAACCAGGGAGCGTTGCGCCGGGATCCCGTCCCGATGCCCCGCTCCCTGTCTTTTCTGTCGCTTACAGCACGTAGACGAACAGGAACAGCATCAGCCACACCACGTCGACGAAGTGCCAGTACCACGCCGCGGCCTCAAAGCCGAAATGGTTGTCGCGGGTGAAGTGCCCCTTGGCCGAGCGCAGCCACATCACGATCAGCATGATCGTGCCCAGCGCCACGTGCGCACCATGGAACCCGGTGAGCATGAAGAAGGTCGAGCCATAGATGCCCGAGCCCAGGGTCAGGTTGAGCTCGCCGTAGGCATGCATGTATTCCTCGGCCTGGAAGAACAGGAACACGCAGCCCAGCAGCACGGTGGCGCCCAGCCAGATCAGCAGCTGCCGGCGGTTGCCGGCCTTGAGCGCGTGGTGGGCGATGGTCAGGGTCGCGCCGGAGCTCAGCAGGATCAGCGTATTGACCAGCGGCAGGCCCCACGCCGGGATGGTCTGGAACATACCGCCGATGCCGCCGGGGCCGTTGGTCGGCCAAGCCGCCGAATAGCCGTCCCAGAGGATTTCGTTGGTCGCCACGCCGTGGCCCTCGCCGCCCAGCCAGGGCAGGCCATAGACGCGGGTATAGAACAGCGCGCCGAAGAAGGCGCCGAAGAACATCACTTCCGAGAAGATGAACCAGACCATCCCCATGCGGAACGAGCCATCGACCTGGCGGTTGTAGTTGCCGCCGACCGACTCGCGGATGACGTCGCCGAACCACAGGAACAAGGTGAACACCAGCATCGCCAGGCCCACGAAGAAGGCCCAGCGGCCCCAACTGGCGTCGTTGAGCCAGCTGGCCACTCCGACCATCAGCACCAGCATGGAAATCGAGCCGACGAAGGGCCAGCGACTCTGGCTCGGCACGAAGTAGACGTTGGCATCAGGCGTGTTATGGGCCATGGCTTGCTTCCGGATCCGTGGTCAGGGGGCCGCGTGCGACGAGCCGCCGGCCGAAGCCGGTGCCAGCTGCGCCGTCAGCGCGTCATTCTTGAAGAAGGTGTAGGACAGGGTGATCGTGCGGACGTCTGCGGGCAGGTCCGGATCGACGATGAAACGCACCGGCATCTCGCGCTGCTCGCCGGCCTGCAGGGTCTGCGCGGTGAAACAGAAGCACTCGGTCTTGTTGAAATAGCCCGACGCGCGCGCCGGCGCCACCGAGGGCACGGCGCTGCCGACCAGCGCGTGGTCGCTGTCGTTGCGGGCGAAGTACAGCGCCTCGTTCAGCTCGCCCGGCACCACGTCCATGGTTAGCTTTTCCGGATGGAACGCCCACGGCAGCTTGGAATTGACCCCGCCATCGAACTCCACCCGCACCAGGCGCCTGCCGGTGGCGGATGCGGACGCGGCGGCCTGGCTGGCGCCACGCTCAAGGCGCACGCCGAACACCTTCTCACAGGCGATGCGGTACAGCGGCACCAGCGAGAAGGTCAGCACGAACACGCCCAGCGCCACGCCGAGCAGCCGGACGATGCCGGCATTGCGTTCGGGCCGGGGCGCGGGCATGGTCAATGCGCGAGTACCCCGGACAGGATGAAGCCGGCGTAGATCAGTACCGCGATCACGCCCACCACCAGCGCCGTGCGCCGCGAACGGCGGCGGCGCAGGGCCAGCTCATCGGGTTGCCAGTCGGGACGGCTCATCGTCGCGCGCCTCAATGGGTCACGTCGTCGTGGGCCAGGTCACCCGGCCGGATCACCGGCGGCACGGTGAAGGTATGCGCCGGCGCCGGCGACGGCACGGTCCACTCCAGGCCCTTGGCGCTTTCCCAGGCGCGCGCTTCGGCGCGCTGGCCGCTGCGCAGCGACGACAGCAGGATGGCGGCCATCAGGAACGGGGTGACGAACATGCCGAATGCACCGATCGAGCTGACCAGGTTCCAGTCGGCGAACACCGGGTTGTAGTCGGGGATGCGGCGCGGCATGCCGGCCAGGCCGAGGAAGTGCTGCGGGAAGAACAGCAGGTTGACGAACACCATCGTCCACCAGAAATGCACCTTGCCCCAGAACTCGTTGTACATGCGCCCGGTCCACTTCGGCCACCAGTAGTAGACCGCCGCGATCAGCGCCAGCACCGCGCCGGTGACCAGCACGTAGTGGAAGTGCGCCACCACGAAATAGGTGTCGTGGTACTGGAAGTCGGCCGGCACGATGGCCAGCATCAGGCCGGAGAAGCCGCCGATGCTGAACAGCACCACGAAGGCGATGGAGAACAGCATCGGGGTCTCGAACGTCAGCGCGCCCTTCCACATCGTGCTGACCCAGTTGAACACCTTCACGCCGGTCGGGATCGAGATCAGCATGGTGGCGAACATGAAGTAGATCTCGCCGCCCAGCGGCATGCCCACCGTGAACATGTGGTGCGCCCACACGATGAACGACAGGAATGCGATGGCCGCGGTGGCGTACACCATCGCCTGGTAGCCGAACAGCGGCTTGCGGCTGAAGGTGGGGATGATCTCGCTGATCACGCCGAACGCCGGCAGGATCATGATGTAGACCTCGGGATGCCCGAAGAACCAGAAGATGTGCTGGTACATCACCGGGTCGCCGCCGCCGGCGGCATTGAAGAAGCTGGTGCCGAAGAACTTGTCGGTCAGCAGCATGGTCACCGCGCCGGCCAGCACCGGCATCACCGCGATCAGCAGGAACGCGGTGATCAGCCAGGTCCAGCAGAAGATCGGCATCTTCAGCAGGTCGATGCCCGGGGCGCGCATGTTGAGCACGGTGGCGATGATGTTGATCGCGCCCATGATCGAACTGATGCCGGCCACGTGGATGGCGAACACGCTGAAGGCGACGTTGTAGCCGCCCTGCAGCGACAGCGGCGGGTACATGGTCCAGCCGCCGGCGGGCGCGCCGCCGGGCAGGAACAGGGTCAGCAGCAGCAGCGTGAATGCCACCGGCAGCAGCCAGAACGACCAGTTGTTCATGCGCGGCAGGGCCATGTCCGGCGCGCCGATCTGCAGCGGGATCATCCAGTTGGCCAGGCCCACGAAGGCCGGCATCACCCCGCCGAAGATCATCACCAGCGCGTGCACGGTGGTCATCTGGTTGAAGAATTCCGGCTTCATGTGCTGAAGCCCGGGCTCCATCAGCTCCCAGCGGATCAGCACCGACATGAAGGCGCCGATGATGAACATCAGGAAGCTGAAAAGCAGGTACAGCGTACCGATGTCCTTGTGGTTGGTCGAAAAGAACCAACGCTCGAAGAAGCCTTGCTGGTGGCCGTGATGGTCGGAGTGGCCCACTGCGGAGTTCGCCATTGCAGCTATACCTCGTTATCCAGTTTCCAGGCATCGCGCCGGCAGCGGCCGGCGCGCGGCGGTATCAGGCGCCGGGCGCCGCGGGCGCCGGCTCCGCGGCAGGCGCGGCCTCCGGCTGCGGGGCGTCGGTGGCGGGCGCCGGCTCGGCGGCCGGGGCGGGTTCGGCGGCCGGCGCAGGCGCGGGCTTGCGCGAGGCCAGCCACGCCTTGAACTCGTCCTTGGACACGGCCTTGACCACGATCGGCATGAACCCGTGGTCCTTGCCGCACAGTTCGGCGCACTGGCCGCGGTACACGCCTTCCTGCTCGATGTTGGTCCAGCGCTCGTTGATGAAGCCCGGCACGGCGTCCTGCTTCCAGCCCAGCGCCGGCACCCACCAGGCGTGGACCACGTCGTCGGAGGTGATGACGAAACGAACCTTGGTATCGACCGGCAGCACCAGCGGGTTGTCCACGTCCAGCAGGTAGTGCGGGTCGGACGCCAGAGTCGGCACCGCGCCGCTCTGGCGCACCTCGTCGGACTTGCGGTCCAGGCGGCTGGTGAACGCCACGTCCTCGCCCAGGTATTCGTACTTCCACATCCACTGGTAGCCGGTGATCTTCACCGTCATCTCGGAATCGCGGGTGTCGTACATGGCGATCAGCTTGGCCGTGGCCGGCCATGCCATCACCACCAGGATGATGATCGGGATGACGGTCCAGATGATCTCGGCCTTGGTGTTGTGCGAGAACTGCGCCGCCACCGCGCCCTTGGACTTGCGGAACTTGACGATCGCATAGCCCATCGCGGCGAACACGATCAGGCCGATGACCGTGCATACCCACAGCGCCACCATGTGCGCGTCCCACGCCATGCGCGCGGTGTGGGTGACGCCCTTGCCCATGTTGAGCTGCCAGGGCTTGGGATCACCCGCCTGGGCCCATGCCATGGGTGCGGCCAGCGCCATTGCCGCCACCCCCAGACCCTGCCTGCACCACACCCCCCACCTGTTGCTTTGCTTCATTGCCTAGACCCTTGACGTCATCGGTTGCGGCCGTCACTGGCCGCGAGCAAGCCATCCAGCGTCGCCGCCAGTTCCCTGCGTTCGGCGGGCGCGAGGAGAATCCCCACTTCGACCCGCTTTCCGCTGGAGACCAGCACGACCCGTTCGTCCTCGATCACCAGGCGCACCCAGTACGGGTGGGCGCGGAAGACCGGCGGACATCCGGCTGCGGGAATCACCTCCACGCAGTCCGGTCCTACCCGGATCTCTTCCCGGCGTTCGCCGCTGCGCCAGGACGCGCGCAGGGCAGCTCCCACCAGGAAGCAATGCAATAGCGCGAAGACCGGGGCGAAAACGTTTCCAGACAGCCAACCCAGGCCTGCGGAGAACGCCATCAACCCTGCCAGCGCGACGAACAACAGGACGAACTGCCGGGCGCTGAGCGCCCGTGGGGGATGCAGCACCAGCTGCGCACGTGAGTCGCCTTCAACCTGCCGAAGCATCTCGATCATGTCGCAACCGCGTCCGTACCGCGGAAAACGGCTTCGATGGTAGCCCCGCCCAATCACCCCGGCAAGCTCTCATTCATCATTGTTGTGATTGCTGCACTGCACACCGGATCGGCCGCCGTCTGAAACGACATCGGCAGAAAATTTGCCGGATTCAGCACAAACTGACACCGCCCCGCTTGTTTCCCCGAATCGCCCACCCACCAATGGTTTCGCGGCCCCTATGGGGCGCCGGCGAGGGCTGGGAAATTTGACGCAAGGGATTAAAATGGCCGAATCCCAACGTGTCCCGACGTGGTCATGCCCATGAATGCAACACCCTCCGCCCAGGCCGCCACGGCGCGGCCGCTGCTCTCGCCCGAACTGCCCCCGCCACCGGCCGCACTGCGCCAGGCCATCACCGATGCCTGGCTGAAAGACGAAACCACCCATGTGCGCGAGCTGCTGGAACAGGCCCGCCTGCCGGCCGACGAACAGGCACGGGTCCAGGCCACCGCCGCCGACCTGGTGCGCCGGGTGCGTGCCCGCGCCCGCAACCAGGGCGCGATCGAGGCGTTCATGCGCCAGTACGACCTGGGCAGCGAGGAGGGCGTGCTGCTGATGTGCGTGGCCGAGGCGCTGCTGCGCATCCCCGACCAGGAAACCGCCGACAAGCTGATCCGCGACAAGCTCGGCGAGGCCGACTGGAAGCGGCACATGGGCCAGTCCGATTCGGTGCTGGTCAATGCCTCGACCTGGGGCCTGATGCTGACCGGCCACCTGGTCGACCTGGCCGACGACACCAAGCGCGACGTGCACGGCGCCTTCAAGCGCCTGATCGGCCGCGTCGGCGAACCGGTGATCCGCCTGGCCGTGCGCCAGGCGATGAAGATCATGGGCCACCAGTTCGTCATGGGCCGCACCATCGACGAGGCACTGGCGCGCTCGCACAAGGGCGACAACGGCAACTACCGCTATTCCTTCGACATGCTCGGCGAAGGCGCGCTGACCATGAAGGACGCGCTGCGCTACCTGGAGGACTACCGGCGCGCGATCCATGCCATCGGCACGGACAACCTGGCGCGCGGCGGCAGCGCCGATGGCGACGTGACCCGTTCGCACGGCATCTCGATCAAACTCTCGGCGCTGTACCCGCGCTATGAGCACGCCAAGCGCGAGCGGGTGCTCGCGGACCTGGTGCCGGGCGTGCTGGAGCTGGCGCAGCTGGCCAAGTCCTACGGCATCGGCTGCACCGTCGACGCCGAGGAAGCCGATCGCCTGGAGCTTTCGCTGGACATCATCGAACGGGTGGTCAGCGATCCTTCGCTCAAGGGCTGGGAAGGCTTCGGCATCGTGGTGCAGGCCTACCAGAAGCGCACCCCGTACACGATCGACTACCTGGCCGACCTGGCCCGCCGCATCGGCCACCGCCTGCAGGTGCGGCTGGTCAAGGGCGCCTACTGGGACGCGGAGATCAAGCGCGCGCAGATCGATGGCCTGCCCGGCTACCCGGTGTTCACCCGCAAGCAGAACACCGACGTGTCCTACCTGGCCTGCGCCAGGCGGCTGTTCGGCCACAGCGACGTGCTGTACCCGATGTTCGCCACCCACAACGCGGCCACCATCGCCGCGGTGAAGCAGATCGCGCAGGGCCGCACCTACGAGCACCAGAAGCTGCACGGCATGGGCGACGACCTGTACGCCGAAGTGATCCCGGCCAACCGCCTGGGCGTGCCCTGCCGCGTTTACGCGCCGGTCGGTTCGCACGAGGACCTGCTGCCCTACCTGGTGCGCCGCCTGCTCGAGAACGGCGCCAACTCCAGCTTCGTCAACCGCATCACCGACGAGGACGTGTCCATCGACGAGCTGATCCGCGATCCGGTCGAGGCCGTGTCCTCGTTCGCCTCCATCCCGCACCCCAAGATCCCGCTGCCGGTCGACCTGCTGCGCAGCCAGAACCACGACAGGAACAACTCCATGGGCATCAACCTCGCCAACGACAACGCACTGCGTGCCCTCGCCGGGCAGCTCAACGCCGCCGTCAAGCCGTGGCAGGCCGCCCCGCTGGTGCCCGGCGCCACGCCCGCCGGCGCCAGCGTCGCGGTGACCAACCCGGCCGACCACCGCGACGTGGTCGGCCACTGGCAGGCCGCCGACAGCGCCACCGTGCAGCAGGCGCTGGCCAACGCCGTCGCCGCGCAGCCTGCCTGGAACCGCACGCCGGCCGCCAGCCGTGCCGCGATCCTCGAGCATGCCGCCGACCAGCTGGAAGCGCGCATCGCCGAGTTCATGGCGTTGTGCGTGAAGGAAGCCGGCAAGAGCCTGCCGGACAGCGTCGCCGAAGTGCGCGAGGCGGTGGATTTCCTGCGTTACTACGCCAAGCAGGCGCGCGAGCAGTTCGGTCACGCCGAAACGCTGCCGAGCCCCACCGGCGAGAGCAACGAGCTGCAGCTGCACGGCCGCGGCGTGTTCGTCTGCATCAGCCCGTGGAACTTCCCGCTGGCGATCTTCCTGGGCCAGGTCAGCGCCGCGCTGGCCGCCGGCAACAGCGTCATCGCCAAGCCGGCCGAGCAGACCAACCTGGTCGGTTACTACGCGGTCAAGCTGCTGCACGACGCCGGCGTGCCGGCCGAGGTACTGCAGTTCCTGCCGGGCGACGGCGCCACCGTCGGCGCCGCGCTCACCGCCGACCCGCGCGTGGCCGGCGTGGCGTTCACCGGCTCGACCGAAACCGCCCGCGCCATCAACCGCGCGATGGCCGCGCGCGACGCCGCCATCGGCGTGCTGATCGCCGAGACCGGCGGCCAGAACGCCTTCATCGCCGACTCCTCGGCGCTGCCGGAACAACTGGTCAAGGACGCGATCGGCTCGGCCTTCACCTCGGCCGGCCAGCGCTGCTCGGCCGCGCGCGTGCTGTTCGTGCAGGACGACATCGCCGACAAGGTGATGGGCATGCTGGCCGGTGCCATGGCCGAACTGAAGGTCGGCGACCCGGGCGAGCTGTCCACCGACGTCGGCCCGGTGATCGACGCCGACGCACTGCGGATCCTCGAGGAACACGCCGTTCGGATGGATGCCGAAGCCCGCCTGATCGCCACCGCGCCGCTGTCCGACGCCACCGCGCACGGCACCTTCTTCGCCCCGCGCGCCTACGAGCTGAAGGACCTGGGCCAGCTGCACCGGGAGATCTTCGGGCCGGTACTGCACGTGATCCGCTGGAGGGCCGACCAGCTCGACGCGGTGATCGACCAGATCAACGCCACCGGCTACGGCCTGACCCTGGGCGTGCACTCGCGCATCGACGAAACCGTCGAGCGCATCGCCTCGCGCGTCAACGTCGGCAATGTCTACGTCAACCGCAACCAGATCGGCGCGGTGGTCGGGGTGCAGCCGTTCGGCGGCCAGGGCCTGTCCGGCACCGGCCCGAAGGCCGGCGGCCCGCACTACCTGCTGCGCTTCGCCACCGAGAAGACGGTGACGGTCAACACCACCGCCGCCGGCGGCAACGCCTCGCTGCTGACCCTGGGCGACTGATTGCCGGCATGTCCCCGTGAACGAAGAACCCCGCGCAGGCGGGGTTTTTCATGGGCGATGCGTGGCCACCGCCCCGCTCGGCTCAGGCGGCGCTGCCGGCCACCGGCGTGGCGGCCTGATCGCCCATCAGGCGGCGCCAGTGGCGCAGCGCCACCAGCGCGTTGATCCAGAAGCCCACGTAAAGGATCGAGGTCAGGTGCAGGCCACGGCTGTAATACAGCGGTGCCGCGATGCTGTTCACCAGCAGCCACAGCCACCATGATTCCAGCTTGCGCCGCATCATCAGCAGCTGCGCGATCACGCTCAGCACCAGCACCGCCGAATCGATGTACGGCGCGTAGGCATGGGTCATGCGGGTCAGCATCCAGCCGTAGGCGGTCGTGGCCAGCAGCGCCAGCGGTACCAGCCAGGCCCATGCACGCGGTCGCAACGAGGTGATCGGCAGCGGCGCACCATGGTCGCCACGCAGCCACTGCCACCAGCCCAGCACGCTGATCGCGACGAAGAAGAACTGCAGCACCATGTCCGCGTACAGGTGCGACCGCTGGAACACCAGCGCGAACAGCGCGCAGCCGACAATACCCAGCCACCAGGTGTGTACGTTGTTGCGGCCGGCCAGCAGGATCGAACCGGCGACGGCGATGTTGGCGGCCAGCTCCAGCTGGAAGGCGGGGTCGGACAGGTTCATGCCGCATTGTCGCCCGTCGTGCGCCGCGGGGCGACGGTACGCGCGGCAATGCGCCGCCCACGAAAGCGAAGGGCCCCGCTTGCGCGGGGCCCTCCGGTCAGTCGTACCAGGTGCGCCCGGATCAGAACTTGTAGTTCATCGACGCGGCCAGGATGTCGCCACCGACCTTGTACTTGCCCTGCAGCACGTTGCCGGTGCTGCTGGTGGCGTTGATCGCCGGGTCGTTGGTGAACAGGTGGGTGTAGCCGAAGTTGAACTCGGTGTTCTCCTTCGGGGTCCAGCCCAGGCCGAACGACAGCCACTTGCGGGTCACGTCCGGCACGCGCACGTCGCGGTGGCCGTAGGTGGTCGGGGTCTCGTCATAGGCCACGCCGCCACGCAGGGTGATGGTGTCGGACAGCTTGTACTCGGTACCGATCGAGCCGAAGGTGGTGTCCTTGTAGCCGAACACCAGCACGTTGTCCGGCTGGTTCGACGCGAAGTCCACGGTCACCTTGTCGAACGCGGTGGCCCAGGCGGTGCGCGACACGTCGCCCATCACCGTCCAGCGGTCGTTGACCTTGTGGGTCACGCTCAGGGTGGCCGAGGCCGGCAGGGTCACCGTGGCCTTGCCGCTGGTGTCGACGAACAGGCCCTTGGCCGCC
This sequence comes from Stenotrophomonas acidaminiphila, assembly GCA_002951995.1. Lineage (NCBI taxonomy): Bacteria > Pseudomonadati > Pseudomonadota > Gammaproteobacteria > Lysobacterales > Lysobacteraceae > Stenotrophomonas > Stenotrophomonas acidaminiphila. The sequence goes on along the minus strand of CP019797.1, from coordinate 276,086 downwards.
AGGCCCAGCACCGCGTCGACCTTGCCCGGGACATCGAAGCGGGCCTTGCCGCCGGTGATCTTGTGCTCGACCTTGGAGCGATAGCTCAGCGCGATGTTGGTGTTCTCGGTCGGGCTGAAGGTACCGCCGATCACGTAGCCGACGGCATTGTTGTTGCCTTCGACGGTGGCGTAGCCATCGGCGCTGCCCGGCACCAGGCCCAGCGCGGCGCTGGCGCCCTTGCTGGAACTGTAGGCCACGGCGCCGAAGTCCACGGCATTGGCCAGCTCGATGGTCAGGTGCTCGACGAACACGCTGGCGCCGAAGGACACGTACGGGTTGACGTCATAGGAGAACGCCGCGCCCAGGTCGACCGCCTTCAGGTCGGTCTTGGTGCCGTGGTAGCGGCCCACCCAGTCGCGGTCGTATTCGGTCTTGAAACCGAACGGCGCGGTCAGCGACAGACCGAAGTGCATGTTGTCGTTCTCGCCGAACGGCACGTGGAAGTACGCGGCCGGAACCGGGGCGATCATGCCGGCGTCACCGCCGTTGCCGCCGGAGATCGGGGTGCCCTTGCCAGCGCCGGTCGGGCCGGCGTTGCGGGCGCTGTAGACGTCTTCCATCTTGGCCGAGAAGCTGATCGCGCTCAGGTCGGCCTGGAACTGGCGGCCGTCGAGCAGGCGCATCGAAGCCGGGTTGGTGGCGATCACCGAAGCATCGCCCCAGGCGGAGCTGGAACCGGCGAAGGCGCGGCCCAGGCCCTTGGCGCTGTTTTCCTTGAGCTGGAACGCGGCGGCGTCGGCGTGGCTGAAAGCCAAGGCACCGGCAATGCCGACAGCCAGGGCGGTGACGCGTGCGAGGGTGGAAGCGGTATGCATGTTGGAAGCTCTCTCCGTAGGCCAAAGGTGATTCGTTGTGCGCCTGCACCCGGTGCCGTCGGACGGCCCTGCGGTGCGCCGGATTCCCCTCCCGACATACGACGCCGTATGCAGTATCCATCAAGCTTGTTAACTAAACAATAACGCCCCCGCATTCATTTCCTTCGGCTCCATCACCCTGTCCGGCCCCGCACGGGGTAGGCTTCCGCGTCCATGTTCGTTTCCATTCCCTCCCGCGACAAACCCGGACTCCGCTGGGCGGTGCCGCTGCTGTTCGCGGCGATCTGGCTGGCCTTTCTCTGGTCGATCTCGCGACCGGACGAGGCCCGGCGTTCGCTGTGGATGGACTGGGGCGCGCTGTCCACCGGCCTGGGCAATCCCCAGGACTGGTGGGCCGCACTGCGCGACGGCAGCGTGCTGCGCCTGTTCACCGCGCTGTTCCTGCACGCGGACTGGTCGCACCTGCTGGGCAACCTGGTGTTCCTGCTGATCTTCGGGCTGCCGGCCGAGCGGGTGCTGGGGCCGTGGCGGCTGTTGTTGCTGTTCCTGCTGGGCGGTGCCGCGGCCAACCTGGCGGCGCTGTACGCCATGGGATCGCCCGACCAGATCATCATCGGCGCCAGCGGCGCGGTGTCAGCGCTGCTGGGAGCCTATCTGGCGCTGTTCCCCGGCGCGCGGCTGGGCGTGGTGCTGCCGCTGGGGCTGTTCCTGGAGTTCGTCCGTGCGCCCGCGTATCTGTTGATCGGCGTGTGGGCGGCATTGCAGATCGTCTTCGCCTACATCGGCCCCAGCTTCGGCATGGTGGCCTGGTCGGCGCACCTGTCCGGCTTCCTGTTCGGCATCGTCTACGGGCTGTACGTGCGCGCGGCCATCGCCCGGCGGCTGCGCAAGCGCCACGGGTTCTAGCAGCCGCCGGCTCTACGTGCTCCCTATAATCGCGCCATGAGCAGCAAGCCCCTGTACAAGATCACGTTCCTCAACCACGGCAAGGTCTACGAGCTGTATGCCCGGCGCGTGGGCAGCAGCCACCTGTGGGGATTCAATGAAATCGCCGAGCTGGTGTTCGACCTGCACGACGGGCTGGTGGTCGATCCCACCGAAGAGCGCCTGCGTGAGGAGTTCGCCGACACCAAGGTGCTGCACCTGCCGATGCAGAGCATCGTGCGCATCGAGGAAGTGGAAAAGAAGGGCCAATCGGCCATCCGCGATGCGGCCACCGGCGAGAAGGTGGTCACCCCGTTCCCGATGCCCGCCAAGCCGCGCTGAGCACCGGCTGCGGGATCATCGCCGCGGAATTGGCGGCACGCGTGCAGCACGCCCGGCCGCGCGCCGCTGCTGCCTTTCCATTGCCGGGCTTGCCGCGGCGCGCACCGGCGATTGACACGCAGGCCCCGCGGCGCGCGGGAACGCGCGCTATTTGCCGCCGTCGGCCGCCTCCGGCCTGGCAGGCACGTTGACGCCCGCCGGCGCAGGCGCTGCCGGCGGCTTCACCGGGACATCCGGCCGTGCCGCGGCCGCGGGCCGGGCAGCGAGCGAGCCCGGTCGCTTGAGCTCACGCAGGGCCGAGCGCACCGGCCCTTCGCCCGGCAACACGACGCCGGTCGCGACGCCGCTGGTCTCGTCGTCGCCACGCAGGTGGCCCGGCAGCTTGGCCTCGCTGAAATCGGCGATGGCAGCCGGCACGTCCTTGTCCGTGGTGCCCGGATCCGGGGTCAGTTCCACGTCCGGTACGATGCCGGTGGCCTGGATCGAACGTCCGCTGGGCGTGTAGTAACGCGCGGTGGTGAGCTTTACCGAGTCGCCGTTGTCCAGCGGCAGCACGGTCTGCACCGAGCCCTTGCCGAACGTGCGGCTGCCGACGATGCGCGCACGCTGGTTGTCATGCAGCGCACCGGCCAGCACTTCCGAAGCACTCGCCGAACCGGCATCCACCAGCACTACCACCGGCGCGCCCTTCATCAGGTCGCCGGGCGTGGCCTCGAACCGGGCATCGCTGACCGAGATGCGGCCGCGCGTGCTGACGATCCCTCCCTTCTCCAGCAGGTCGTCGGCAACCTGCACGGCCGCGGTGAGCAGGCCGCCCGGATTGCTGCGCAGGTCCAGCACCAGGCCCTTCAGCTTGCCGCCGGCCTGCGACTGCAGCTGCGCGAGGTGCTTCTGGAAGTCGGCGCCGGTATCGGCCTGGAAGGTGCTGATGCGCACATAGCCATAGCCCGGCTCGAGCATCCGGCTGCGCACGCTGGTGACGCGGATGGTCTCGCGGGTGACGGTCACGTCGAACGGCTTTTCCTCGCCGCGCTCGATAGTCAGCACGACCTTGCTGCCGGCGGGACCGCGCAGCGGTTCCATCGCCTCGAACGCACTGATCGGCTTGCCGTCGATGGCCACGATCAGGTCGCCGGCGCGCAACCCGGCCCGCGCGGCGGGCGTTTCGTCGATCGGCGACACCACCTTGAGCGCACCGTCCTGCTGCAGCAGCTCGACGCCGATGCCCTCGTAGGCGCCCGTAGCCTGCTCATCGAAGGCCTGCGCGTCTTCCTTGTCGAAATAGGTGCTGTGCGGATCCAGGTCCAGCAGCAGGCCGCGCACCGCCGACTGCATCAGCTTCTTGTCGTCCACGGGGTCCACGTAGGCCGCGCGCACCGCGTTGTATACCGCGACGAAGCGGCGGATCTCGTCCAGCGGCACCCGCGAGGTGACCGACTCCTGGGCATCGGGGTCGTCCGCCTTGGGCGTCTTGTCCGGGGCGCCCTGCGCCAGGCCGACGGCCGGCGACAGTGCGAACAGCAGGGCAGCAGCAAGGCCGGCTACACGCATGAACCACTCCATGAAAACGGATGCGCACCATGCGCGTCGGACCGATTATGCGCGAACACCGGTGGAATTCACGTTGAACGCGGCCGCCGCCGGGGGCGCCCGCTCAGCCGCCGCTCACTGGCGCTGCAGCCAGGTACCCGGGTCCACCGGCTGGCCGTTGCGGCGCAGCTCGAAGTAAAGCGCCGTCACGCCCTGGCCACCGGAGTTGCCGACCCGTGCCACCGCCTCGCCGCGGCGCACCCGCGCGCCCGAATCGCGCAGCAGGGTGTCGTTGTGGGCATACAGGCTCATGTAGCCATTGCCGTGGTCGACGATCAGGATCATGCCGTAGCCGGTCATCCAGTCGGAGAAGACCACCGTGCCGTCGGCAACCGCGGTCACCGTGGTGCCGGGCGGGGCGCCGATCAACACCCCGTTGCTGGTGCGGCCATCCGGCAGGCGCCCGCCGTAGCGGGCCAGCAGGTTGCCGGACAACGGCCAGCCCAGCCCGCCGACCTTCGGTGCCGGCGCATTCGCGGTGACCCGCGGCGGCACCTTGCCGGGGGTGGGCCGTGCCGTCCCGGTGGCCGCCTGGCGCGACTGCTCGGCGGCGGCACGGCGCGCGGCCGCCTTGCGCTCGGCCTCGGCGCGTGCGGCCGCCGCGCGCAGGCTGGACAGCAGCTGCTCGAGCGCCCGCGCGTCCTTGCCCAGCACCTTCTCCCGCTCGCTGCGGTCCTGGTAGCGCTGGTCCAGCTCGGCCGCCAGCTGCGCGCGCCTGCGCCGGTCCTCGGCCAGCGCCGCGGCCTGCTCGCGCTGCTGCGCGCGTGCCTGCTCCAGCTCGCGGCTGCGCGCCAGGATCTCCTGTTCGTTCGCTGAAAGTGCCTGGAGATCGCCGGCCAGCGAGGCGATGGTCCGCGCCCGCTCACGCTGCAGGTAGCGGTGATAGGCCAGTTCGCGGTTGGCGTCGGCCACGCGGTCCTGCGACAGCAGCAACTTCAGCGGGGCATGGTTGCCCAGCCGGTAGGCGCCGCGCAGCAACGCGGCAAGCTGCTCGCGCTGCCGCGACAGGTTGGCTTCAAGCGTGGCGCGGCGTTGCTGCAGCCCGGCCAGTGCCTGCTGTTCGCGGCGCATCGCCGCCTCGGTGTCGGCCACCGCCCGGCCGCTGCGGGCCACCTTCTGGTCGGCCTCGCGCAGCCGCCGCGACGCCGCTTCCCGCTCGGCCTGCAGGCGCTGCCGCTCCTGGGCCACGTTCTTGAGTTCGCCGCGTACCTGCTGCAGCTTCTTTTCCGCATCGCGCGGGGTGTTCTGCGCCGGCGCGGACGGCACCAGCAGCGACAACCCCAGCAGGCAGCCGGCGGCCCAGGCCGGCGGTGCCGGGAAGCGGGCGGGCGGGCGGCGGGAGGGTCGCAAGGGCATTCCAGTGACTTCAGGCAGATGCGGATTGTATCCAGCCATGGTGCCATCCCGGCTCGCCCACAGGAAATCCCGACGGAGACCCGCGATGAAACGATTCCTTCTTCTGCTGGCCCTGGGCCTGGCCAGCCCATTGGCGATGGCGTCCGACGACATCAGCAAGGTGAACGGAAGCATCCGTACCGACTCCGGCACCGCCTACCGCGACCTGGACACCGTCAATGGCAGCATCCACCTCGCCAAGGGCGTGCAGGCACGCAGCGTGGAAACCGTCAACGGCAGCATCAATGCCGACGACAACGTGCAGGCGCGCAGTCTGGAGACGGTGAACGGCGCGGTGCGTGCCGGACGCGGGCTGGTCCTCTCCGGCGACGTGGAAACCGTCAACGGCAGCATCTTCATCGACCAGGGCGGACGCATCGGCGGCGGCGTGGAAACCGTCAACGGTGGCATCGGCCTGGTCGGGACCGAGGTCGGGCGCAACATCGAAACGGTGAACGGCGACATCACCGTCGGCATCGGCTCGCATGTGAAGGGCGGCATCCGCGTGACCAAGCCGTCGTTCAGCCTGTCACTGACGCCCCCGCGCAAGCCGCGGGTGATCATCGGCCCCAACGCGAAGGTCGACGGCCCGCTCAACTTCGAACGCGAAGTGACGCTGTACGTGCACGACAGCGCCTCCATCGGCCCGGTCAGCGGCGCCACCGTGCGGCGCTTTGACAGCGAGGCCGCGCCGAAGGATTGAGCGCTTCGCGGCAGGCTTGCCTAGAATCGGGCTTCCCCTTTCATCCGGAGCCCGGTTCCATGCCCCGCAGATTCCTGTTGTGCCTCGCCGCGGGCGCGGCGCTGGCCGCGTGCCGGCAAGAGGCCACGCCGCCGCAGGCGCCGGTGCCCGCCCCCGCGCCGGGACATGCATTCTCCACCGGCATCAACGCCGCGGACTTCGCCGAACTGGTGAAGACGCTGGCATCGGATGCGTTCGAAGGACGCGCGCCAGGCAGCCGCGGCGAACAGCTGACCGTCGACTACATCCGCGACCAGATGCAGCGCATCGGCCTGCAACCGGGCAACGGCGACAGCTGGTTCCAGGAAGTGCCGATGACCGAGACCATCGCCGATCCCGCGACCGTGCTCACACTCGTGCATGGCGACGCCCGGCGCACGCTCGCCTTCGGCAGCGACATGGTGGTCGGCACCCGCAGCGGCCAGCCGGAAGTGCGGATCGACGCCAGCGACATGGTGTTCGTCGGTTACGGCGTGGATGCGCCGGAGCAGGACTGGAACGACTATGCCGGCCAGGACTGGAAGGGCAAGACCGTGGTGATGTTGGTCAATGACCCCGGCTTCCACGCGGGCGATGCACGCCTGTTCGAGGGCAGGCGCATGACCTATTACGGGCGCTGGACCTACAAGTTCGAGGAAGCCGCGCGCAAGGGCGCCACTGCGGCGCTGATCGTGCATGACACCGCGGGCGCGGCATACGGCTGGGACGTGGTGCGCAGCTCCTGGGGGGCGCGCAGTACGACCTGCCGGCTGCCGAAGACAAGGAGCCACGCCTGCAGGCGCAGGGCTGGCTGAGTGCGGAAGCGGCATGGCAGCTGTTCGCCGATGCCGGGCTCGACCTGGACAAGGCCTATCGCGATGCCGGCAGGCGCGGATTCAAGCCGGTACCGCTGCGTACCACGCTGTCGCTCGACCTGAAGAGCAGCATCGCGGAGAAGAAGTCGCGCAATGTCGTGGGCGTCCTGCCCGGCAGCAGGCGCGCCGACGAGGCCGTGCTTTACATGGCGCATTGGGACCACCTGGGCAGGCACGCGGACCAGGCACACGGCGCGCAGGCCGGCGACGACATCTACAACGGCGCCGTGGACAACGCCACCGGCGTGGCCGGCATCCTCGAGATTGCCGACGCGATGGTCCACCAGCAGCCGGCGCCGGAGCGCTCGGTGGTGTTCCTTGCGGTGACGCTGGAGGAGTCCGGCCTGCTCGGCTCGCAGTATTACGTCAGCCATCCCACCTTCCCGCTGGACAAGATCGCCGGCGTGATCAACATCGACGCGATGTCGGTCAATGGCCGCGCCCGCGACATGACCGTCACCGGCTATGGCAGCTCGGAGCTCGAGGACATCCTCAAGCCCCTGGCGGCGGCGCAGAAACGGACCCTGCACGCGGAGTCGGCGGTGCAGAGCGGCTTCTACTTCCGCTCGGACCATTTCAACTTCGCCAAGGCCGGCGTTCCGGCGCTCTACGCTGGCGGCGGGGTGGATCTTCTGGATGGCGGGGTCGAGGCTGGCAGGAAAGCCGCCGAAACCTACGCCCGCGAGCGTTACCACAGTCCGCGCGACGAGTACGACGCTGCCAGCTGGAAGCTCGACGGCACCCTGCAGGACCTCGAACTCCTGTACGGCGTCGGCCGCGAACTGGCGGGCGGTGACAGTTGGCCCAACTGGTACCAAGGCAACCCGTTCAAGGCCAACCGCGATCGCATGATGCAAGGCCGGCGCACGGCCAACGACTGATCCGCATCGATCTGCAACTGCACGGTCGGTCATGCGCCACGGCTTCAGATCCGGCGCAGCGACCCTCACCACGCTGGACCCGCGCGCGGAGGGCTTTCCGATCCTGCGTTCAACGCAGGAAGCGCGGTTGGAGAGGGTGATGTCGAACAGTTTTGGTTTTGGGGTACGAATGCGACGCTGGTGTTCGGGCGGGTGTGATCTTCGCGTTCTGGCGGCAGTGATGGAAGCAACGGCGCCTTTTGGCGCCGTTGTCGTATGTGCGGTGGGCGCCGATCAGCTTGAGGCTGCACCTGCTCCACGCCTTCGCCTAGGCGGATCGGTTAGGGTGCAGCAGCCAGGCCCGCGTGGCTGCTGGCCTTTTTGTCTGTCCCGCGCCTGCAGGGCGGCCGTCGCAGTGCACTCCTGCAGATCCGTGGGCTCGCACGTAGCACGTGAGCGAGAGGCAGGCATACAGCTGCTGGAGCGTGCGGTGACGACGACGAGGCGGTATGCATCACCGCACCCAACCTTGCCACGCGCAGGGCGGCTCACTGCCGGGCAACGCCCGCAGCAACGCTGATTTGAGGGGTGGAAAACGCCAACGGCGCCGTCAGGCGCCGTTCTGGTCCATGCGACAGCCGGGTTTTGGATGCCGCACAAAAGCAAACCCCGCTGCGTGAGCAGCGGGGGTTTGGGGATAAAGCCCCTGGCGATGACCTACTCTCGCATGGCTTGAGCCACACTACCATCGGCGCAGCTGCGTTTCACTTCCGAGTTCGGGATGGGATCGGGTGGTTCCACAGCGCTAATTTCACCAGGGAGAGGGTTGGAGGGTCGCTATCCGTTGGAGCAGGATAAAGCGCCAGCCTCTCGTAGGTCTTGTGACGTAGCGTGCACTTGGGTCTATCGACATGTCATGTCGGCCAAGGCAACTTGAGGTTATATGGTCAAGCCACACGGATCATTAGTATCAGTTAGCTCAACGCGTTGCCGCGCTTACACACCTGACCTATCAACCACGTAGTCTACATGGTTCCTTCAGGGGGCTTGTGCCCCGGGAAGTCTCATCTTGAGGCGCGCTTCCCGCTTAGATGCTTTCAGCGGTTATCGCTTCCGAACATAGCTACCCGGCAATGCCACTGGCGTGACAACCGGAACACCAGAGGTTCGTCCACTCCGGTCCTCTCGTACTAGGAGCAGCCCCTCTCAAACTTCCAACGCCCATGGCAGATAGGGACCGAACTGTCTCACGACGTTCTGAACCCAGCTCGCGTACCACTTTAAATGGCGAACAGCCATACCCTTGGGACCGACTACAGCCCCAGGATGTGATGAGCCGACATCGAGGTGCCAAACACCGCCGTCGATATGAACTCTTGGGCGGTATCAGCCTGTTATCCCCGGAGTACCTTTTATCCGTTGAGCGATGGCCCTTCCATACAGAACCACCGGATCACTAAGTCCTACTTTCGTACCTGCTTGATCCGTCGATCTTGCAGTCAAGCACGCTTATGCCTTTGCACACAGTGCGCGATGTCCGACCGCGCTGAGCGTACCTTCGAGCTCCTCCGTTACTCTTTAGGAGGAGACCGCCCCAGTCAAACTACCCACCATACACGGTCCCCGACCCGGATAACGGGCCTAGGTTAGAACGTCAAGCACGACAGGGTGGTATTTCAAGGATGGCTCCACTGCAGCTGGCGCCACAGTTTCATAGCCTCCCACCTATCCTACACAGACGAACTCAACGTTCAGTGTAAAGCTATAGTAAAGGTTCACGGGGTCTTTCCGTCTTGCCACGGGAACGCTGCATCTTCACAGCGATTTCAATTTCACTGAGTCTCGGGTGGAGACAGCGCCGCTGTCGTTACGCCATTCGTGCAGGTCGGAACTTACCCGACAAGGAATTTCGCTACCTTAGGACCGTTATAGTTACGGCCGCCGTTTACTGGGGCTTCGATCAAGAGCTTCGCCTTGCGGCTGACCCCATCAATTAACCTTCCAGCACCGGGCAGGCGTCACACCCTATACGTCCACTTTCGTGTTTGCAGAGTGCTGTGTTTTTGATAAACAGTCGCAGCGGCCTGGTCACTTCGACCATCGCCAGCTATAGCCCGCATGGGCCACCGGCAATGGTGCACCTTCTCCCGAAGTTACGGTGCCATGTTGCCTAGTTCCTTCACCCGAGTTCTCTCAAGCGCCTGAGAATTCTCATCCTACCCACCTGTGTCGGTTTACGGTACGGTCTGCGTAAGCTGAAGCTTAGGAGCTTTTCCTGGAAGCGTGGTATCAGTGACTTCGTCTTAAAGACTCGTCTCGGTGCTCGGTCTTGAAGGATCCCGGATTTGCCAAAGATCCAAACCTACCGCCTTTCCCCAGGACAACCAACGCCTGGTACACCTAACCTTCTCCGTCCCTCCATCGCACTTACGCGAGGTGCAGGAATATTAACCTGCTTCCCATCGACTACGCATTTCTGCCTCGCCTTAGGGGCCGACTCACCCTGCGCCGATTAACGTTGCGCAAGGAAACCTTGGGCTTTCGGCGTGCGGGTTTTTCACCCGCATTATCGTTACTCATGTCAGCATTCGCACTTCCGATACCTCCAGCAAGCTTCTCAACTCACCTTCACAGGCTTACGGAACGCTCCTCTACCGCGCATAACAAAGTTATGCACCCCAAGCTTCGGTTCTGTGCTTAGCCCCGTTAAATCTTCCCCGCAGACCGACTCGACCAGTGAGCTATTACGCTTTCTTTAAAGGGTGGCTGCTTCTAAGCCAACCTCCTGGCTGTCTGTGCCTTTCCACATGGTTTTCCACTTAGCACAAAATTTGGGACCTTAGCTGTGGGTCTGGGTTGTTTCCCTTTTCACGACGGACGTTAGCACCCGCCGTGTGTCTCCCATACAGTCCGTCTCGGTATTCGGAGTTTGCAATGGTTTGGTAAGTCGCGATGACCCCCTAGCCATAACAGTGCTCTACCCCCGAGAGGATACATATGAGGCGCTACCTAAATAGCTTTCGAGGAGAACCAGCTATCTCCGGGTTCGATTAGCTTTTCACTCCTAATCACACCTCATCCCCTACCTTTGCAACGGGAGTGGGTTCGGGCCTCCAGTGCGTGTTACCGCACCTTCACCCTGGGCATGACTAGATCACCCGGTTTCGGGTCTACTGCCCGCGACTATGCGCCCTTATCAGACTCGGTTTCCCTTCGCCTCCCCTATACGGTTAAGCTTGCCACGAACAGTAAGTCGCTGACCCATTATACAAAAGGTACGCAGTCACTCTTTCGAGCTCCTACTGCTTGTACGCACACGGTTTCAGGTTCTATTTCACTCCCCTCTCCGGGGTTCTTTTCGCCTTTCCCTCACGGTACTGGTTCACTATCGGTCGGTCAGTAGTATTTAGCCTTGGAGGATGGTCCCCCATGTTCAGACAGGGTTTCACGTGCCCCGCCCTACTCGTCTTCACTGGAATGGCCCTTTCAAATACAGGGCTATCACCTTCTATGGCCGGCCTT